>NZ_JROX01000139.1:0-19957 GCF_000800955.1 Kocuria sp. ZOR0020 | reverse complement strand
GTGGGCCGTGCGGCCCACCACGTTCTCCAGCCGTTGCAGGGCGGCCAGACCGTGGCGCCCGCCGGTCTCCAGTTCGTTGTACCCCTGTTCCTCACCCTGGTGGGCGTCCGATGCCGGGATGGACACCAGCAGGAGCGCGCCAGGGGTCTGGGAGACGGCTTCCGTGAGTGCCTGGGCGAAGGTGAACTGGGTGTCGAAACTGCCGCCGCTGAGTCCGTCGCGCTCGTGGAGCTGGCGGGCGTAGGCCACCCATTCGTCGATCAGGACCACACACGGTGAATACCGTTCCAGCAGGTCCCGCAGTGCTGATCCGGGGTTGGTGGCGGTGGCGTCCGCACCGGCCACCATGGCGTGGCCCTCGGCGCCGCCGAGTTGCCAGGCCAACTCTCCCCACATGGTCCGGACCTCGGTGCCGTCCGGCTTGACGGTGGGCTGACCGGGCGAGAGTTCGTTTCCGACGACGGCGGCGCGGTTCACGGTCATGGGAGCGTTCCCCGCCCCGGCCTGGGTCAGGATGTCCTGGATGTCGTCCGGCAGTTCCTGTGGATGCACGCCGGAGAACAGGTGCCAGACCGCCAGCATGGAGTGGGTCTTGCCGCCGCCGAAGGTGGTCTGGAGGTTGATCACGGGGTCTCCGTCCCCTGCCCCGGAGACCCGGCCGGCGGCCTGTTGCAGGAGGTCCCGCAGGCCCTCCGTGACGTAGGTGATGCGGAAGAACTTGCGCGGGTCCGTGTACTCGGGTCCCAGGTCGCCGGAGTTCGTTGCCACGGAGTGGAGGTTGGCGGCGAAGTCACTTTCCTTCTGACTGCCGTCCAGTACGTCCTGCCGTGGCCGGAGGACGTGGTGCCAGGGCTCGAGCTCTTCGATGCCGGGGCCCGTGGTGACGTGGCGGGCGTCCGCCCTGGCCTGTTCCTCGTAGACGCGCCGGTTCAGTGCCAGGCGTTCGCTCCTGACGGACCGGGCCGACTCCTGGGCGTCCAGTGCACCCAGGAGTCTTTCGACCGTGTCCAGGGCGCGCAGGGTGTCGTCGCTGCTGAACTGCTCCATGTGTGCCCACTGGTTGCGCAAGCCGGCGGCCTCGTTCAGCAGGTTGGACTCCACACGGGAGAAGGTTCCGTTGAACGGGAAGTGCAGTTCACCGAGACGGTGCGTGGTCACACGGAGCAGGTTGTGGAGGTCGGACGGGTTGTAGGTTTCGTGGGCCCGTCCTTTCGCCTGGTCCAGGGCCTCCAAGATGCTGGTCCAGGACTGACCGTTCGTCAGGTGTGGGGCCAGAACGCGTTCCACCACGGGCTCCAGGGCGAGGGCAAGGTGATCGAGGGCTTGACCCACGCGGTCACGGTTCGTCGGTGCCATGGGGAACCTTTCAGGAGAGGTCAATGGTGGTCTGCTGGTTGGCGGAAGACCGTATGTGGTCGTCGGCGGCCTGGGTGACCTCCGGCCAGGACGTGGCCAAGGCGTTGAACAGCTGCGCGACGGAGGATTCTCTGCGCTTCTCAGCCTGGGCGAACATCAGGAAGGCAAGGTCCTTGACGGACTGACGGTCAACGCGGTCGGAGGCCAGGGCCACGATCTTCCCGGCCTCCCCGATGCCTTCACCCGGACGACCGATTGCCGTGGCAGCCTGGAGGGTGACCTCCCAGAGCGTGACGATGTTGTCCCGATCAGGTCGGTAGTCGGTGGACAGTTCGTCGTGTGCCAGCAGTTTGACCTGACCGGCTCGTGACTCCACGGCACCTGACCTGGCCAGGTGGGACACAGAGGTGTTGAGCGCGGAGGCCAGGGTCTCGGCTGTGCCGTAGGTGGAACGGGCGAATCCGTTCTGCGCGTACCACTTGATGCACCAGCGGGTCTCCGCCTGGAAGTCGTTCTCCTGCTCGTCCAGGACCTCGTCCAACACCGCGTTGATCATCTGCAGTGCCTCACGGACGGTCAGGGAGGCCCCGTCCGCATTCAGTACACGGTCGTACCGCGAGTAGATGGCGATTCCGGGCCCGATGGCGGCCTGGGGGAGGTCCACCGGCGCGATGGTTCCCTTCTGCATCTCGTGAAGGCGGTCAGGAAGTTCTTCCAGAAGCTCCTCGCGGAACGTGCGCTGGTCCACCACTCCGGCGCTGTCCGGGCGAGGCCTGAGCGCCAGCACGATGGAGGAGGCCAATGCGTTGGTGCCCACTGACAACATGCGGCCGGTGCGCTCGGACCGCATGGGCCAGGTCCCTGTGACCTGCCACCGGTTGCGGACCATCCCCTCGAGCAGGGTTTCCCAGCCGGTGGAGGCCGTGCCTCCTGTGGTGGTCTCCGACTGTTTGAAGGCGTAGAACACCGTGATGGGGTAGTCGGGGAGGGCGGATTCGCGGGCACGTGCAAAGACGTTGTTGAAACCGTCCTCGAAGAATTCCTGTGCTCCGTCCTTGCCACCGTGACGGTAAGGATTGGCCACAAGCTCCTCAGCCTTGGGCACCAACATGGTGCCGAACAGATCCGGGTGGACACGGCGCAGAGATCGGCGCAGCCACACGTAGAAGAAATCGGAGAGATCCGAGTACCCGATATTGTCGTAGTACGGCGGATCCGTTGAGATCAGTTTCCCTTGGTAGTCCAGCGAGGCTGCGTCGAGTTGGCGGGAGTGCCCCGGCGTGACTGACTCCTGGGGGAAATTCTCAATGACTCTGTAAACCCATTTCAAATTATTAGCATACCCGCCACTCGACTCTGAGAAAAGATAAACTTCAGAAAAGTCCCAAACCATGGGTACCGCTTGGCGGCCGAAGACGTTGCGCATCTTTTCACCGGGAGAGTTCCAGCTGGAAAGTGAGGAGGAGTAGTCGGTGCATCGACTGACAACGAATGCCAAGTACGTGGCCACGGCGTCGGCGTATGCTTCGGCCTGGTTGCCGCCGTCCGACAGTGGCGTGCCGCGTTCCATGCCGGAAGCCAAGGCACCCTGGAGAGCCCTCTCCCGGGCCTCGCCCACCAGGTCAGAGAACGTGGTCAACGCCGTCAACTGCCTGTTGGTGAACAGATCGGCAAATTGAGTCATGCCGTAGTTTGGAGTCTTGAAATCCCTGGGATTCGTCGGGAGTTCACCGCCGGGAACAGACTTCGGCCGATCCACTTCCGCGGCTTGGGCGTGCTGATCGTTCGGTTCCAGGTAGATCCGTGAGCGTTGACCCTGTGCCACGACTGCCATGAGCTGTTGGCCGATTCGCCCAGCCTTGCCCTCGGCCCGGATGTACTTGAGGTCCACGTGGGTGCCGCAGCCGATGCACTCGGCGCCACGGCGTCCCACGGTGCCGTCGTCGTCCTTGGTGGGTGCGTGTGCGGGGTCATGGCCGATGGTGAACTCCACGCGACCGTCGGTCACGGTGGGGACCACGTACGCCTCCTTGCCCTTCTTCTTGCCCAGCCACCACGAGCTGACCAGCGGCATGCGGATGCCACACGCCGGGTTGGGGCAGGTGACCGTGCGGGCCCACTTCCACGCGATGACGGGGGCGGAGCTTCCGTCGCTCAGCCGGGCAGCCGGGTAGAGGCCACCGATACGCTCACGGGCCTGGTCACGCATCCACTCGCCGTACCTGCGGACGTCCTCCGCCAACCCTTCGGCTCCGCCCCAGGAGGACCTGGACTCGACCTGCGGGTGGATCGGTGCGCGGTTGGCAAACCGGGGTGGGACGTCGATCATGGCGCGGTTGATCAGCACGGCAACCGGGTTGAGGTCGCTGGCGTGCGCCTTCAGACCCAGCCGCTGGGCCTCCAGAGGAATGGAACCGCCACCGGCGAACGGGTCCACGATCGGCGGGGGGTTCCCGCCCGTGGACCTCTGGATCTCCTGCCGAACCTGCTTCCAGAGTTGGGTGTCGTTGAGGTTGTCCCAGTCGGACATGGCCGTCATCAGCCGGTGGAGTCGCGCGCGTTCGGCGTCCACCTTGGCAGCCACCCAGACCTCGACCTCTTCCTCAGAGAGACCGTTCTCCCGGGCCTGGTTGCGGTAGTCGACCTCGAAGGACGACGGATCATCCACCAGCTGCGCGAACAGCACCGCCCGTGCGGTTGCAGTTGGCTTACGGGACCACCAGAGATGAAGCGTGGAGGGGTGGCCGTGCCGGATCGATTTCTCCCGGCCTGACTGCTCGTTGACTGCCTCCAGAGGAATGGAAACTTCGATGAGCTTGCGTTTGGCCGACTGGTCCACTGTGCGCACGGTCCTTTCAAAAGATGACTTCCGAACAATCGTAATGCTCATCACGGAACCTGCTTGTGTGGACCTTCGCCGCGCAACCCACGGACGAGGTCGGAGATCTCCCCTGCTGCCGCGGTCATGTCCTGGTGCTCCCGGACTAGGATGACAGTCCACCCCAGGGCCATCATGTGGCGGTCCGTGTCCCGGTCCCGCGCTCGATTCCCGGACAGCTTTCGCGCCCACCAGTCCGCGTTGTTGCGCGGAGCCGTCGAGTGCTCCGGGCACCCGTGCCAGAAACACCCGTCCACGAACACCACCACCTTCACGCCTTTGAACATGACGTCACAACGGCGTCGTGGCAGTCCGGGCAACACGGCGTTCACCCGGTACCCAAGTCCCAGTGCCCGCAGGGCGCGTCTGAGCTCGAGCTCGGGAACTGTGTCACGACGTCGTTGGCGTGACATGCGTTTCCGCACGCCGGCATCCAACGCCGGGCCCGCAGCGTGTTCGGGTGGTAGTTCTCCGCTCACGGAACCATGGTGTCAAAAGCCGTGACTCGTTGTCCCGCAGGGTGTGTACCGCCCCTGCGCAGTCGGTGACGCCGGCTACCATGAACCCCTGATGCGGCACCAAGGCCGCTGACTTCCACACGGCGATCCATTGAAGGGCGAGGCCGAGGACATGACCGGGGTTGTACGGGTGATCGACCTGTTCACCGGTGCCGGTGGCCTGACCCAGGGCTGGCACCAAGCAGCGGAGGAAATGGGCCTGCCCACATCCACCGTTGCCGCCGTGGAGTTCGACCGTGCCGCAGCCGCCTCCTACCGGGCGAATTTCCACACGGAACAGCAATACGTGGGGCCCGTTGAGTCCTGGTTGGTGGAGCATCCCACACCGTCTGCAGACGTGATCATCGGGGGTCCTCCGTGCCAAGGGTTCTCCGCGTTGGGGCGGCAGGACATCAACGACGAACGCAACTTCCTGTGGCTCAAGTACGCGGAGACCATTGTTGCCGCACGCCCCCGGTACTTCGTGTTGGAGAACGTGGTCCCGTTCCTGACTTCTCCCCAGTTCGCAGCCCTTGAACAGGCCACGGAACCAGGACGGATGCTGGAGAACTACCAGCTGGAGACCTTCACCCTGTCCGCGGCTGACTACGGCGCGCACCAGAACCGCCGGCGGGCCGTCGTGATCGGACGCAGGCGCGGTCTACCGCAGGTAGGAGTGCCCGTGGCATCCCATGACGGACAGTGGCAGACGGTCCGGGACGCGTTCGCCGGAATCCCGGACGAGGTTTCCGGGGTGGAGCTGCCGATTGTCCGTGCTCCTTCTGGTTCGGTGGGGATCCCCGGGCCGTTCCGGTCCCACCAACTCCACCTGGGCCGCAACTACACCGAACTGTCCCTGCGGCGGTTCAGCACCATCCCGGCCGGTGGCAACCGGTTCGACATCCCCGACGAGCTGCTGTCCCCCTGCTGGCGGAAGCACAAGACCGGCACCGGAGACGTGATGGGACGCCTCAAGTGGGACGCACCCTCCGTGACCATCCGGACGGAGTTCTTCAAACCGGAGAAGGGACGCTACCTGCACCCCCGGGCCGACCGCGCCATCACCCATTTCGAGGCCGCCCGGCTGCAAGGCTTCCCCGACGACTTCACGTGGTACGGGTCCAAAGTGGCGATCGCCCGCCAGATCGGGAACGCAGTCCCCGTGCAGCTGGGGCGGGCCGTGGCGCGGTCGGTGTTGGGGGCACTGACCGCCAGTGGTGCTTTGCGGCATGATGCGGCCGGAGATCACGGTGGAGAGTTGGAGTCCGCAGCCTGATGAGCTTGTTATGTCTGAAGGCGGTTCTACGTTTCAGGCATGGACTTTTTGCGTGACATGGGGACGACCGTAGCGGCCTCACTGTGTGTGGCCTTGATCCTGGCATGGATGCGCAGTCTCCGCCATCGAATGGATGACAGCGGGATCGGGGCAGCAATGGAGCGCGCCCAAAGGCGGCTCGAAGAGGTTGACCACCTGGAGGAGTGGGGTGAGTTCAAGTGGGCGGCGGACGAGCGAGTGAGCGCACTCCGGGGGCCCATTCGACGTATGGTGCGGTTCGAACTCAATCGGAACCATCCAGGTTTGTTCGTGTTGATCGTCTTCACCACTGCGGTCTATGTGTTCTCGTTGATCGGTGTGATGGCAGCGTCCAGGGGCTGGATCCCCTGGGGTGTCGAATACGTGTACGTAGCTGGCCTGCTGGGCGTCTTGGCATCCTTCATCATGTTTGTGACATGGATGGTGTGGCGGGGAATCGCAGAGTTCCGGATGCAAAAAGAGGTGAGGAGACGCGTGGACCGTGCGTGGGTCCACCTGCTGTTCCACGCTGACTCTGACACCCGTGACACCCTTGCCCCATGACTCAACACGTGTTGCTGGCTGGTTGCGGGGACGTCGGGATGGCGCTGGGGGAACGGCTCGGCCAACAGGGCTGGGCAGCCTCCGGGATCCGGCGGTCCGTGGACAAGCTCCCCGATAACATCACCCCCATCTCCATGGATCTCACCAATCCGGGGGATCAAGACCTCCCGAAAGCTGACGCCGTCGTCATAACTCTCACGGCCGACGGTCGGGACGTGGAGGACTACCGGCACACCTACCTGGGTGCACTGAAAGGCCTGCACCAAGCCCTGCAGGCCAGCGGCATCCCGCCCCGAGTTGTTCTGGTGTCCAGCACCGGAGTTCTGGGTAACTCGGATGGAACCCTGACCGAGGACGCCGAACCCCACCCCACGCGGGACACCGCCAAAGTCCTCCTGGAAGCCGAACACCTGGCGCAGCAGCTGTTCCCGGGGGTGATCATCGTGCGGCCGGCAGGAATCTATGGGCCGGGGCGGACCTCGCTGATCAATCGGGTCCGTCAGGGCAGCCCCATGGACCACGCACGCATCACCAATCGCATCCACCGCGATGACCTGGTGTCCGTTCTCCATGAGGTGCTGGGAGCGGAACAACCGCCGTCGTTGTTGCACGCCGTGGACACCGAACCCGCACGCATGGGCGACGTTGCCGCCTACATTGCGGGCAAACTCAACGTGCCAGTACCGCCTGACAAGCCCGGGGGCAGCGCAGGCAAGAGATTGGACAGTTCGCGTATGCAGGAATTCGTCAGCGCCCTGCGTTTTCCGACGTACCGTGAAGGCTACGACTCACTGCTGAGCTGAACCGCGCAGCCTCAAACGCCGAAAAAGGAACCGTCATGACCCAGAACCAGGACCGCAAACCCACCGCTGACCAGGCCGAAGACAACGCATTCTTCCCCTCGCCCTACTCACTGTCCCAGTACACCGCCAGCCGCACCGATTTTGACGGCCTGGGTACGGACCGCAAGTACACCGGCGCCCGCTGGAAGGTGCTGGTAGTGGCGACGGACGAGCGCTACATGCTCATGGACAACGGCACGTTCTTCTCCACCGGCAACCACCCCGTGGAGACCCTGCTGCCCCTGCACCACATGGCGGAGGCCGGCTACGGAATCGACGTGGCCACCGTCAGCGGCGGCCCCGGAAAGTTCGAGTGGTGGGCCTTCCCCCACGACGACGACGCCGTCAACGCCACCTGGCAGAACACAGCAGAGAGCTTCAAGGCACCCCAGAAACTGGCAGACGTGGTGTCCAGTGGGCTGGGGGACTACGCGGCAATCTTCATTCCGGGTGGTCACGGTGCCATGAACGGCCTTCCGACCAGCCCGGAATTGCGTGATGCGTTGGAGTTCTTCCTGGACAACGACCGTCTGGTGATCACCCTCTGCCATGGACCCGCGGGGTTGTTGGCTGCCGGTGTTGACCGCGATGCCAACCCGTTTGCCGGGTACAAGATCGTGGCGTTCCCGGATGCCCTGGACTTCGGGCCCAACGTGGAGATCGGGTACCTGCCCGGCAAGATGCCGTGGGCCTTGGGGGAGGCGCTACAGCAGGCGGGCATTGAGGTGACCAACTCGGACATGTCCGGTGCCACCACTCGGGACCGCAACCTGCTGACCGGTGACAGCCCCTTGGCCGCCAACCAGCTGGGCAAGGAATCTGCGGCTGCGCTGTTGGAGGCGTTCGGCGACTGACGCCCTGCCCGCCGGCCCCTGCCGTCCGGAAACGAGTCAGTCGATCGGCCAGGTGCGCCGGTGATCTGCGAGGTCCAGGATGGCCGCACGGTCGTCCACGGGCGGATAGATCCACTCGGTGTTGATCTGCGACTTGAGGGTCTTGGCCTCCTGCCCGGTCATCTGCACCTGACGGCCCCACCCCGTGGTGAACACGGCATCTCCGGGGCCGAGGTCCAAGCACGTCACGTACTGATCCGGGGCGAACTCCACGGGCTCGATCCCCAGGAGATCCGCTGCCACTTTGTACCCGGCGTGCTTGCCGAGCGGCACGGCGTGCTGGCAGGCCTGCATGGCAAGGTGGTCAGGGTCGGCCTGGGCGGCTGCACAGTCACCCGTGGCGTACACGTCCGGGACGCCCACCACCTTCAGGTTCCGGTCCACGGACAGGCGACCCAGCCGGTCCTTTTCGGCGGGGATCTGCTCCGTGAGGGCGCTGGCTTTCATGCCCGCCGTCCAGATGACTGTGGCGGCAGGAATGGCCTCGCCGTCGGTCAGTACGACGCCGTCGGCCGTCACCGATTCCACGGAGGCCGCTTGACGCACCTCCACGCCGTGCCGATCGAGTGCTGCGGCAATGGTGGGTCGCGGGCCCTCGCCCAAGGGTGCCGCCAGCTCTTCGGCACGGTCGACCAGAATCACGCGCATGGGCTGGTCGCCCGCAACACGCTTCAACCGTGACGGGAGTTCCGTGGCCACTTCCAGACCTGTGAACCCTCCTCCGACGACGACGGCCGTGAACTGGCCCGGGTGCCCCTGGAACGTGTCCAGGCGGTTGATGTGGGAGTGCAGACGAGCCGCGGAAGGCATGGTGTCGACGTCGAACAGGTGCTCTGCCCCGGGAATCTGGGGGCGGACCAGGGAGCTGCCGGCAGCCATGACCAGGCGGTCGTAGGGCAGTTCGATGTGGCGTCCCTCCCGATCCAGCGCGGTCACGGTGTGGGCATCGGTGTCGATGCCCGTGACTGTGGCGGCGATCCGATCGACGCCGATCGGTCCCAGGACGCGGTCCAGGGCCACGCGCATGGTCTCCGGGTCGTCTTCGTAGAGACGTGGGCGGATGACCATGTCGTCATTCGGCGCGACGAGCGTGAGGTGTACGGGTTCTCCGGTGCCCTCCGATTCAGCGAGGCGGAAGGCCCCCGCCGCAGTCCACACTCCGGCGAACCCGCCCCCGATGACAACGACTCTGGACATCATGACCCCCAACTACGTTGATACTTGCTGACCTGGCGTTACACCGCCGGTGACACCCTACGCCGCCGACAATCCCGCTGGGGCCGGTCAGCAGCCGGCTCCGGCGGGGTTCTCGTTGCAGTCATCGGCGTAGTTGCGGACTTTCGCCCGCCACACGCTCACGTCCACCGGGGCGCTGTCCACGGTGGAGGTCCCGTCGACGGCGAGCCAGGGCCCGCCGGCCACGGAGTACTCGCCCTCGAAGGTGGTGGATAAGCCGACCTGGACGTCCCCGGTCTCCGCGTAACGGTGGCTGGTGTCCGTCTCGAGGTCCCATTCGTTCTCGTCCAGCGGGTACCCGGTCAACTGCGTGGGGCCCAGGGTGGTTCCGTCGCCGTAGTCCCACGTGTATTCAATCGGGTAGACCCTCACTGTCACGGGGTATCCGGCCAGGGTGGTGGTGAACTCCTGGGCCTCGGCTTCCGCGTAGACGTTGGTGTTGTAGTTGACCAGCGTGTGCGGGGCCGGCTCCACCACCGAGGTCGCAGCAGCGATGTCCAGGCGTTGCAGGTCTTCGACGGTGAACACCGGGATGGGCATGGACCCGGAGTCCGGGAGCTCACCGGCGGGCAGGCACAACGGGCGGGACACCCGCTGGGTGTCGGACTCGTCGGGGCCCTCGGCGAACTCGACGTAGTAGTTCTGTCCGGTGCCGCCGTCGGTCATGGTGCAGGACTCCTCTTCCTGACAGGCCTCCTGGTCCTCCGCATCCGCGCAGGTGTCCACCACGGAGTACTGACCGGAACCGGCATCGGGCAACTTGCCGCGAACCCCGGAGTTCTCCCGGTCCTCATCCATCACGGTGGTCGTGTACTGCACCAGCGAGGACTCGTAGTCCAGAAGGCTCAGCGGTTCCCCGCCGCCCGCCGATTCCGCAGAAGCCACTGCCTCTTCCGCGATTTCGATCTCCATCGACCCGCCGGAAGATCCCGAAGAGCCCGGGGACCCGCCTTGGGAGTCCGAACCCCGCACCACCACGGACCCGCCGTCCGCTTGGGCGCTGGTGACTGGGTTGTTGGAGTAGCTATAGGGGGTGGAGTAGAAACCGTCCTTTTCGTTTGCCGACGCCTGTGGCAGGCCGCAGACAACGACAGCTATCAGGGTGGCTAGTCCGGCTGCGCCCGAGCGTTTCACGATGATCCCAGGGGAGCAGTGGTGACGTAGGTCCACTGGCCTTCCCGATAGTCCAGGTGAACCAGGATGCGATCTTCGCTGCCGTCCTCACCACGGGCTTCTTGGACCACTTGACCCTTGTCGTCCCAGATTGTGATGTCGTCAGCCTCGATGCTGATTTCAGGGGCGTAGAGGCCATACGAGTCAACGGGAAGGTCTTCGCTGAGAATGGTGAATTTCTCGTACCCTTCGGATGCCCAGCCACCTGCCTCGTAATGGGAGTCCAGATTGTCGTAATGCTCCGTGCACGAGTAGCACTCTTCCGCGGTGACCTCGCGGGCCAGCGAGGTGTCCCCGGTCTGTTGCCCATAGGCCCTTGCATCCGAGAGGTAGTCGAGGAACGCCTGGGCGCCTTCCACGGATTCTTCGTCGGCCAGGGCCGGTTTGGTGGGTTTGGGGACGTTCTTGGCGGGCCCCTCGGCTGAGGCGGGGACGTATTCGTCCTTGGCAGGGGCCGATGACGCCGCAGCGGCAGAGGTGGTTGTTTCCGTGGGGGCCGGGTCGCCTCCGTCGTCGTCGTTGTTGCACGCGGTCAGGACCCCCGAGAAAAGGAGGACGGCGGACGCACTCAGCACAGCGAAACGACGGGACACAGCGGGGCCTCCTGGACACGATCAACATGACCCCGGCGCATGTGAGTCAGGTCTCACCAGGGTGAACGTGCCTTGACCCTACGCAACCGGCCGCCCGTCAGGGAACTCTCGCCACCAAACTGTGGAAAAGCGCCACCAAATCACCGTCACGCACTGTCATCACACCCGGAATCATGAACCCCGACGCACGTCACCGCAGGTCCGCGGGGAGCTCCTCCAGCAGTCGCAGCCACAGTTTGGAGGCCGTGGGGAAACTTGGAATGGCGTGCCGGAGCACGTGCACCGGAACGGCGCCCGCGATGGCCACGGTGACCACGTGCAGTTGTTCCGCGGCGTCGGGGCCCACGAACGTGGCGCCCACCAATGTACCGGTCCGTCGATCCACCACGATCTTGGCCGCCCCACGCACGGTGTTCCGGAGCAGAGCAGTCCCGGCCGCCGAACCGTACGGCACCTGGGAGACCGCAACGTCCATGCCTTCCTCGCGTGCCTGCGCCTCGGTGCGCCCCACCGTGGCAGCCTGCGGCTGCGTGAATACGGCTTGCGGAACGGGAACCAGATCCGGCGCAGGGCGATCACCGCGGCCCCCGGCATCGGCGGCCAGCCGGGTTCCCAGAACCCTTGCGTGGTATTTCCCCACGTGAGTGAGGGGAGCGGTACCGCCGGCGTCTCCGACGGCGTGGAGCCAGCCGGGGAGGGTGCCGGACAGGACGTCCTCCGGGGCGAGTCTCACGGCGTCCAGACCGACAGACTCCAGGGCGGGGCGTCGGCCCGTTGCCACCAGGACCTCATCGGCTTCCAGCGCAGAATCGTCGCTCAAGGACAGTGTCACCGGCCCGCCGTGGATCCTCCCCAATCCCGTGGCGGCCGAACCCTGGCGGGATGTCGAGGCCACTTCGGTCACGAACCGCACATCCACACCGCTGTCCCGCAAGGATTCGACAACGGTCCGGCCCGCGAACTCCTCCCACCCGGGCAGGAGGCGGTCGCCGCGGACCACCATGGTGACCTGTGAGCCCAGAGCCGCCATCCACGCGGCGGCCTCACAAGCCACCACACCTCCGCCAACAATCACCACGTGCTCCGGAATCTCCTGTACACCCGTGGCATCACGCGAGGTCCACGGCTCCACACCGTCAAACACGGACGGGATCACCGGGGTGCTGCCGGTGGCCAGGACCACCGCAGGCGCAGCTTCCAGCACCGTGGTCCCTGAAACACCCTCAACCTGGACCATCCGCTCACCGATCAGCTGCCCGTGGCCCCGCACCACGGACACCCCGGCGCGCTCCGCCCAGGTGAGTTGACCGGCGTCGTCGTAATGGGAAACCCAGGAATCCCGGCGGACGAGCAGGCCGGGAACGTCCACGGAGGGGTCCGAGATCCCGGGCAGGTTTGCAGCGGTGTCTGCGACCGCAATGAGCCGGAGCAACGCCTTGCTGGGAATGCAGGCGTGGTAGGAACACTCGCCGCCCAGCAGCTCGTGCTCCACCAGGGTTGCGGACAGCCCACCTTCCACGGCGTACTGCGCCACGTTCTCACCCACGGGGCCGGCGCCGATCACGACGACGTCGGTGCGGATCCGCTGGTCCTGGGGTGGGGTGCTCATGCCCTTGACGCCACGCCTGCTGTCAACGACGGGCACCTGACCCCTGAACGACGACGGTGGCCCCGTTGCTGCCTGAGCAACGGGGCCACCTCTGCCGGGGTTTCGGTCTGTCAGGGCGTCAGTTGTTCTGTGCCTCGTTCTTGACCGACTTGGCGGAGTCCTGGGCCGAATCCTTCAGGTTCCCGGCTTCCTGCTGCCCGTGGGACTTGACGTCCTGGGCGCCGGATCGGGCGGTTTCCTTGACGGACTGGGCGGCCTCCTGCGCGGGCTGCTTCATGTCCTGCGCGATGTCCTGAGCCGCGCCCTTGACGGACTGAGCCGCCTGCTGGGCGTGAGGCTGTACGCGATCCGCGGCCTGGCCCACCAGCTTCTGCTCCTTGGAACTGGAGGGCAGCAAGGAGCCCACGAGCAGACCGGCACCCAGGGCGATGAGGCCCGCGGCAAGCGGGTTGCCCTGGGTCTTGGCCTTGGCTGCACCGGGTGCGTTGCCAACCGCCTGGCGTGCCTGGTCGGCCTTCTCACCCGCGGAATCCCGCAGGTTGCCCAACGAGTCCTCCGTGGAGGCGCGGGCGTCGTCGGCTGAGCCCATGACGCGCTCGCGGGCGTTCTGGAACTTGCCGCGCACCTTGCCCTTCTGGCGCGCCACCACGTTCTCGGGCTTGACCTTCTCGGTCACGGCGTCAACGTCGGCGCCCAATCGCAACCGCGTGGCTTCGATCTCGGCACGGATCTCTTCGGGGGTCTGCTGGCTCATGGGGTCTCCTTCGACGGATTCACGGTGTCAGGGATTTCGGTGACGGTCTGACGTGTTTGCGGCATGGGGTCGCTGGTGGCCTGCTGCAACGTCTTCTGGCCGCGGTCCAGGTTCTTCTTGCCGAGCATGGCCAGGACCCCGGCGATCACGCCCCAGAGGACGGCGACGATCAGCGCCGCCAACGCGAGGTTCATGACGTTGCCGAGCGCCCACATGATCGTGAGGGACAGGAACAGGAGGACGAAGTGGCCGGCAACTCCGGCCCCGCCCAGCATCCCCGCACCCTTGCCCATGACCTTTGCTGAGTCCTTGGTCTTGTTGGCCGTTTGCGTGACCTCGGCCTTGGCCAGGGCGATTTCCTGGTGTATCAAGGTGGTGAGGTTGGTGCTCAGAGAATTGAACATGTCTCCCAGGGATTCACGCTCCGCGCGGACCTGGGTCTCTGACGGGGGCACTGGGTGGCTCATCGGGCCTGTCCCTCCTGTCCCGTGGTGTCGGACTCCGCGGTGCCGAAGAACTCCTTGGCGCCCTGGGCGTCGGTGGGAACCTCGTCGCTGTCCTTGGCACCACGGGTGGCGCGCCCGGCAAGCAGGCCGATGCCGGCAGCCAACGCCAGGAACGTGCCGGGGCGGCGAGAGGCGAAATGGCGGACATCACCCAGAAGTTCCTGGGGGTCCTTGTTCTCCAGGGCCGACGCGAAAGAGTCGGCGTACCCGGAAAGGCCGCCGAGGGCGCCACCCACGTAATTCGACTGGGGCTGCTCACCGCGGGAGATGGCACCGATTTCGTCACTGATGGACCGGGCGGTGGACGCTGCCCGCTCCTGCTGGGGACCCACGTAGCCCTGCACGTCGCCCTTCAGCTGACCGAAGAGATCCTGGGCCTGGTTGACGGCCTCGTCCTTGACGTTGCCTGCCTTGTCCTTGGCCGTTTCGGCAACGCGCTCACCGGATCCGGCGGCCTGGTTCTTGAGTTGGTTGGCCTCGTTCTTGCTCTTCTGGGCCACAACATCCTTGGTGTTCGACTCATCGTTCACGCGAGTTGCTCCGGTGTCTTGGGGCGTGGGACGAGCATTGGGATGGTTGCTCACGGTGGGTCCTTTCTGAGACGCAAGTGACGACAGTAAGCATACATATGATCGTTCTTGGCCAGCAGGGATGCCCGTGATCAGTTGCCGAGAAATCTCCCGTGACAACCCCTCCTGGCGCCGTACGCCCAGCTCAGGGCCCGTTGGGAGGGGTTGGTCGCGTCGTGGTGGCGGCTGCATCCCTGAGAGTAGAACTGCCCCGCGGGACACCGCGATGCTCGTGAGCGGAATCGCCACCAGGCTCACCGCCAGGGCCTGCCACATCCCGAGGTGCGGCGCCAGGAGTACGAAACTCACCAGGTAAACCACCGTGGCCGGAATGGAGGTCAACGTCCCGCGAGTCATCTCGACGGTGGTGGCCGGGCCTTCCGCGTGATGAACGGCCGGGCACATGACCACCAGGATCGTGGGGAGGGAAGCCACCGCGCCCGCCAGGACGGTGCCCAGCAGGGGTTGCAGGGATGAAACAGTCACAACGGTCACGCAAGCCACGCCCATACGCACCGGAAGGTCCCACCGCCAGCGCCGCGAGCCTCGACCTGAATGCACCCAGGCGCGGTCCGGAGCGGGCGTAGGCGATGCAGAAGAGCGCGCAGGTCAGTTGCCCCGTGATGGCCCCGGTGGCTGTGACCACTGCTGCGTCCACGCCCAGCATCAAGTACATGGTCAGCGTGAACGGTAGGGCTGTGGTGGGGAGCCCTATGAAGAAGCCTCCCGCGCGCGGGCCCAGACGGCGGGCAATCAGGGTTGCAGCCAAGATCATCAGCGGAGCTAGTGCCACTTTGGCGAAGAGCAGGTCCATGGCCCGAACGGTACGCAACAGCGACTTGATGTATCAGCGGAAAATCATTAGAGAATCGCTCTCCGCAGAGATAATCACTCCAGATGGTCAATGAGGGAGAGGAATCATCAGTCATGGCTTTGGACGGGATTGATCGCGCATCATCAGCGAACTGTCACGGAACGGACGGGCCTCCTATCAGCCGCTGTCTCATGCGGTCGGCTTGGCCCCCAACACCGTGGCCGAACGCATGAGACGCCACCGGGAAGGCGGCGTGATCACGGATAGCACCGTCGTCATCGACGAGCGCGCCCTGGGGCTGGAACTCGGTGTGCTCAGCGACATCAAGCTGCACGAAGCCGTCTCCCGAGTCGATTTCGCCGAGTCCCTCACCAAGGTGCCCCAGGTCGTCGGTGCCCTGCGGCTCACGGGGGAGTACGACTACCAGCTGCACATCGTCTGCTCGGGCGCCTCCGTGAACTCCCGCCTGATTCTGCGGGAGGTCCCGGTGGACAAGGCGAAGCTGCTGGACATCGTGCCCTGACCCGGGCACTCCCGGTCAGCGCGCCCAGACCCTGTGGCGGGACAGCGCCGAGCGCAGCACCGACAGTGCTTCCGTGGTCCCGGAGAGTTGAGCAGTGCCCTCGTACTCCTGGTCCAGCCCGACGGCGACGGCGGAGTCCAGCGCCGAATCCAGCACGGCAATCGCTTTGCCCTGTCGGTGCAGTTCCCCGAACATCACGGCGACGGCGGGCTCGGGCTCAGCCGGCAGGTCCACCACCACGGCGGCGTCGAACTCGATGGACCGGGCGGTGAAGTAGGTCCGTGCAACCGCCACTGAGCCGTCACCGTCACCCATCGGCTCTCCCGTGGGGGCCACCACCAACGGCACCATGCCGGCGTCGAAAATCTGCTCCACCAACTCAGCAACCGCTGACGCATCGGACTCCCCGCACGTGAGCACAGCGATCTGCCGACCATCCAGCGGCCATTCGCGCCCCACCTGGGACAGTGCGGGGCTGGTGGCAACCGGTTCCAACTGCTGGGGTTCGGGTGCGGGCAAACCCAGCTTGGCGGCCACGGACTCAGCCAACCCTTGATCCACATTGCTCAGCACGTTCACCCCACGTTGGCGGATCACGGGTTCGTAGCACTTGGCCAGTTCGAATGCGTAGGCGTTGGCCGTGTGTTCCTGCTCCACAGGAGCCAAGCTGCGGTAGAAGAGTCGCGCCTGGGAAAAGTGGTCCTCAAAGCTGGCCGGTTTCTGTCGGGTCGCCTTTCCCTGGATCTCAACTGGTACGTCAATCAGTGCGCCGTCCTGCGCGCCGGCAAAGAACGGGCACCCGCCGTCCAAAGAATTCGGCTTGTACGGGGCAACGCCCGTGTGCACGGCCGTCTGGTGCATGCCGTCCCGCAGCATGTCATTGACGGGGGCGTGCGGGCGGTTGATGGGCAGTTGAGCAAAGTTTGGTCCACCCAGTCGGCTGATCTGGGTGTCCAGGTAGGAGAACAACCTGCCTTGCAACAGGGGGTCGGCTGTGACATCGATGCCCGGGGCCAGGTGACCGGGGTGGAAGGCCACCTGCTCCGTTTCAGCAAAGTAGTTGGTGGGATTGGCGTTCAAGGTCATGGTGCCGATGATCTGGACCGGGGCCAGCTCCTCCGGGACGATCTTGGTGGGGTCCAAGAGGTCAATGCCTTCAAACATCTGGTCTTCCGTGTCCGGGAAGACCTGCACACCAAGGTCCCACTGCGGATACGCGCCGGACTCGATGGCGTCAGCCAAGTCGCGGCGGTGAAAGTCAGGGTCCATGCCATTGGTGATTTGGGCTTCCTCCCACACCATGGAGTGCACGCCCAGGCGTGGCTTCCAATGAAACTTGACCAATGTGGTTTCGCCGTCGTGGTTGCTCATGCGGAAGGTGTGGACACCAAAGCCCTCCATCATGCGGTAGGAACGGGGGATACCCCGGTCGGACATGTTCCACATGGTGTGCGCGGTGGCCTCCGTGTGAAGCGTGACAAAGTCCCAGAAGGTGTCATGCGCGCTCTGGGCCTGCGGGATTTCCCGGTCCGGGTGTGGTTTGCCGGCGTGGACGATGTCCGGGAACTTGATGGCGTCCTGGATGAAGAACACGGGGATGTTGTTGCCCACCAGATCCCAGGTGCCTTCATCGGTGTAGAACTTCACCGCGAATCCACGGGTGTCACGCACGGCGTCTGCAGAACCGCGGGACCCCAGGACGGTTGAGAACCGGACAAAAACATCCGTCTCTTTTCCATCTTGGAACACTGCGGCCCGGCAGATGGAGGTTGCGGCTCCATTGGCGCGGAACACGCCGTGAGCTGCGGCGCCGCGGGCGTGCACCACCCGCTCGGGGATGCGTTCGTGGTCAAAATGGGTGATCTTCTCCCGAAGGTGATGGTCTTGCAGAAGCACAGGCCCGCGCTCCCCGGCGCGCAGAGAATGATCCGTTGTGGCCAAGCGGGCGCCCTGGGCCGTGGTCAGGTGCGTGGAGCGTTGCGCGCGGGAGGAGGGTTCAGCTTGGGTGGGGTTGCCGGTGGCTGAGCGCATGGCAGGTGCCGCCTGGTCAGCAGCTGGGGGCAGCGGTGACCTGGGTTGTGTGGATTCGGTCAACTGTGGTTCTTCAGGTGCCGGGGCGCCGGGCAGTGATTGTCCGGAGGGGCTGGCATTGCGCGGGGTTGGCTGGCCGTTCTGCTGTGGCTCGGAGTGCTCGGTCACGGTGTTCCTCCTGGTGGGTTTTCGTGTCGTGCCCTTGGCATCTTCACGAAATAAATCGTCAGTATGCTGACGTTTCCCAAGGTACGCCCTGAACGGGGCTGCCGCAGCGTTGTTGCACAGTCAATGTGTGCGGGTCTGCTTTTCAGTTACCGTCAAAGCTCCGCCGTCGAGAGGCGACCACGTCATGACATCACCTGCACCCACCCACGCGACTTCCTCTGCCCTTGCAGCATCCACGCGCCTGGAACACACCTATGCCACCCAGGTCCCCCAGCTTTCGGTGCGCTGGTCAGCGGACCCGGCCACCGCGGCGTCGTGGGTGGTGGTCAACGACTCCCTGGCCCAGCAGCTGGGCATTGACCCCGCCTTCCTGCGCTCGCCGGAAGGTGTGGACTTCCTCCACGGCCAGTTCCCGGCCGAGCCCCACTCCAACGACGACGACGCCCCGCCCACCTACGCCCAGGCCTACGCCGGTCACCAGTTCGGGCAGTTTGTTCCGCAGCTGGGGGATGGCCGGGCCCTGCTGCTGGGTGAGGTGGTGGATGTTGACGGAAACCGCCGCGATCTCCATCTGAAGGGCTCCGGGCGCACACCGTTCTCCCGCGGTGGGGACGGCAAAGCGCCACTGGGGCCCATGCTGCGTGAGTATCTGATCGGGGAGGCCATGCATGCACTGGGCATCCCGTCCACGCGTGCGCTGGCCGTGGTGGAAACCGGTCAGCAGGTGCAGCGTCAGCAGCCGGGCCCGCAACCTGGTGCCGTGCTGACCCGCGTTGCCGCAAGTCACCTGCGGGTGGGGACCTTTCAGTTTGCCGCCGTGCACCGGTCGGTGGAGGTCAAGCGAGCTCTGGCGGACCACGCCATTGCACGGCACTGGCCGGAGGCTGCTGACGCGGAGAACCCTTATCTGGAACTGCTGCGATGCGTGACCCACGCCCAGGCGCCGTTGATCGCCCGGTGGATGCTGGTGGGCTTCATCCACGGGGTCATGAACACGGACAACATGACCATCTCCGGGGAGTCGATCGACTATGGCCCCTGCGCCTTTGTGGACCGGTTCTCCCGCGGAGCCGTGTTCAGCTCGATCGACCGCGGCGGCCGCTACGCCTACCGCAACCAGCCCGCCATCGGCCTGTGGAACCTCTCCCGCTTTGCCGAAACCCTGATCGACCTGATCGACGACGACCCCAACGTTGCCGTCGAGTGCGCCACCGCCGTTCTGCACGAATACGAACCTGCTTACGACGCCGCACTGGCCAGCGGTTTTGCCGCCAAGCTGGGAGTGGATCTGGGCTCGGCACCGGACCCTGAGGCGCTCACGCAGTTCCGGGCATTCGTGGAAACCACCTTTGACCTGATGGAGGTCACCGGTCAGGACTTCACCCTGTTCTTCCGGGCTGTGGCAGAGGACCGACTGGATGAACGAGTGGAGCCGGAAGCCCTCACGGATTGGATGGCTGAGGGGGACCGCCTGGTGCGGGAGTGGGCACCCGGTGGCATTGCAGACGGTGAGCTGGCCCGGCGCAGCAACCCGGTCTACATCCCGCGCAACCACCACCTGGATCGGGCCCTGAACAAGGCTGAGCAGGGCGACATGTCTGATTTCCACCGACTCCTTGCCGCCGTTCAGGACCCGTATGGTCGGCGTGACGAGTTC
>NZ_JROX01000138.1:0-24955 GCF_000800955.1 Kocuria sp. ZOR0020 | reverse complement strand
CCCGAATGGCTGAGATCACGGCCGTGGCCTCACCGGAGACAACCGGTGAAACACAACAGCCACACGTGGATCAGGAATCCAGGTACTCGATCAGCGCCTTGCGCTGGTGCACACCCAGGCCACGAACACGGCGGGTCTTGGCGATGCCGATCTCCTCCATGATGGCGGCGGAGCGAACCTTGCCGATTCCGGGTGCGGATTCCAAAAGGTCGGAGACCTTGAGGCGGCTCAGGGCTTCCTCGGTCTGGGCGCGTTCCAGGATATTGGCCGCAGTGATCTTGCGGTCCTTCAGTGCAGCCTTGGCTTCAGCGCGAACCGCGCGAGCAGCCGTGGCTTTCTGGCGTGCAGCAGCACGCTCGTCATCAGTCAACATACGCAATGCCATGTTGGTGTTCTCCCTCTCCGGTTGACGCGGATCTCGGGCCCACGGTTCGACCAGAACCGAATGGATCCGCTGTCACTAGCGAGTTTATGCGTATTCACAGCACATGCGAGGGTCGAATTGCATCGTCGTCTTCACCAATGGCGCACGACGGCGGCACTCAACGCCTGCGTAACCTGCTCACGAGTAGCGCCTATGCAACGGCAAGGAATGGCTCCAGCTCACGTGTGGCTGCATCCATGGCGCGCCGCAATTGACCCAGGCCAGGGCCTTCCCTGAGGATGCCACGTGCGGAATTGACCAATACTCGGCCCCTGACGTGCCCAAACACAGAACCCAGCATCTCAGCCGTGGCCCCTTGCGCACCGTATCCGGGTGCCAGCACCGAGCCGGAGAAGTCAGCCAGATCCACGCCGACCGCCTGAGGTGAGGAGCCAACAGTGGCGCCCACCACAAGACCATGCGGATTTATAACGATTTGATCACTGTCAGTTCGTGTCGCTCGTGAGGCGTGGCTGTTGCGCGCCTCAACCGCTTTCACCACGCCAGATGCCACCGATTCACGGCCTCCCACGTGCTGGACCGAGGCCCCTTCCCGGTTGGAGGTCAAGGCCAACACGTAGGTTCCCCGGCCTGTGGCCTCGGCCAGCTCGAAGGCAGGGGCCAGCGATCCAGCACCCAGGTAGGGACTGAGGGTCACCGCATCAGCCGCCAGCGCCGAACCGTCCGAAAGCCACGTCTGGGCGTAGGCCTCCATGGTGGAACCGATGTCACCGCGCTTGGCATCAGCAATGCTGAGAAGGCCCGCCTCACGTGCGGCTTCCAAGGTCTGCTCCAACACAGCCATTCCGGAGGATCCATAGGCCTCATACCAGGCAACCTGGGGCTTTACGGCCGACACCCGGGATTCTGCGGCCTCAATCACGGTCATGGACAGTCGCAACAAGCCAGCAGGAGTTTGCGGCAGCCCCCAGGCATCCATGATGGCGGGGTGGGCATCGATGCCCACACACAGGGGACCACGCTGACCAATGGCCCGAGCCAACCGTTCACCATACGGTTCATGGCCGCCTGCGCCCTGGATGGTCTCAGACATGCTGGCCCTCGGGCTCAGTGGTCTCTGCTGACTCAGTGGCCACCGAGTCTTCGGCCACACCGGCGTTGAGGCGCTCGGCGTGATCCTGCAAGGAGGTCACGTCCCAGGAGTAGGAGCGCATGGCAGTCACAGCCTGCAGGGCAGCCCCGATCTCCGCCACCGTGGTCACAATGGGCACACCCACGCTGGTGGCCGCCGCGCGGATCTCGTAACCGTCTCCACGGGCGTCGCCCCCACTGGAGGGCGTGTTGAACACCAGGGCGATCTCACCGGCCTGGATCAGGTCAATGATGGTGTGCTCATCCGGTTGCCTGTCCGAGATCTTGGCCACCACCGTGGATTCGATCCCGTTGCGCTTGAGCACCTCAGCGGTTCCGCCGGTGGAGAAGATTTCGAAACCAAGTTCCTTGAACATCCGCACGTAGACCACGGAAGACCGCTTGTCCTTGTTGGCCACGGAGACAAAGATCTTGCCTTCGGTGGGCAAGGCTCCCCCGGCACCGGCCTGGGCCTTGGCGAAGGCGGTGTCAAAGTACTTGTCGATGCCCATGACCTCACCGGTTGAGCGCATTTCCGGACCCAGCAGTGAATCCACCACAGCACCTTCGCGGGTGCGGAACCGGGCGAACGGCAACACGGCTTCCTTGACCGCGACGGAGGCGGTCTCCGGCAGGCGGGCGCCGTCGCCGTCGGGAAGCAGGAAGCCCTCAGAACGCAGGTCGCGCAGTGACTTGCCGGTGCCGATCAAGGCGGCGGCCTTGGCCAACTGCACACCGGTGGCCTTGGAGACGAACGGCACGGTGCGGGAAGCCCGCGGGTTGGCTTCAATCACGTAGAGGACGTCCGAGGCCAGCGCGAACTGGATGTTGATCAAACCGCGCACCCCCACGCCTGCGGCGATGGCACCGGTGGCTTCCCGGACACGGTCCAGGACATCCGGACCCAGAGTGATCGGCGGCAAGGTGCAGGCCGAATCCCCGGAGTGGATACCAGCTTCCTCGATGTGTTCCATGATCCCGCCCACGTACAGCTCGCGGCCGTCGTAGAGGGCATCGACGTCGATCTCAATGGCGTCTTCCAGGAACTTGTCGATCAGCGCAGGCCGCGACGGCGAAACCTCCGTGGCGTTCTCAAGGTAGGTGCGCAGCTGCTGCTCCGTGTAGACGATCTCCATGCCTCGTCCACCCAGCACGTAGGAGGGGCGCACCAGGACCGGGTAACCGATCTCATCGGCAATGACCTGCGCGGCCTCGAAGGTGTGGGCCGTGCCGTTGCGAGGTTGCCTCAGTCCGGCCTCCTGCAGGACGCGGGCAAATTCCCCGCGGTCCTCGGCCAGGTCGATCGCCTCCGGCGTGGTGCCCAGGATCGGAACACCGGCCGCCTTCAACTGCGCGGCCAGCTTCAGCGGGGTTTGGCCGCCGAGCTGCACGTAGACACCCAACAGACCGCCGGTGGCTCGCTCCACCTCCACGATCTCCATGACGTCCTCGAAGGTCAGGGGTTCAAAGTACAGGCGGGTGGAGACGTCGTAGTCCGTGGAGACGGTTTCCGGGTTGCAGTTGACCATCACGGTTTCGTGCCCGGCTTCGCGCAGCACCATGGAGGCGTGCACGCAGGAGTAGTCGAATTCAATGCCCTGCCCGATCCGGTTGGGGCCGGATCCCAGGATCATGATGGAGGGCTTGGCGTGGTGGGCCACCTCGTTCTCGTCGTCATAGGAGGAGTAGTGGTACGGGGTGAAGGCCTCGAACTCGGCAGCACAGGTGTCCACGGTCTTGAACACCGGCCGCACGCCCAGGGCGTGGCGAACACCGCGCACCACGTCCTCGGAGGCGTGGGTCAGTGCCCCGATCTGCTCATCGGAGAAACCGTGGCGCTTGGCCAGGCGCAGGGTCTCCGGGCTGAGGTTGGGATCCTCTCGGACGACGTCGGCCACCTGGTTGAGCAGCTGGATCTGGTCCAGGAACCAGGGGTCGATCTTGGTCCGCTCGTGAATCTGCTCCGGGGTGGCGCCGTTGAGCAGGGCCTGCTGCACGGCGTAGATCCGCTCCGTGGTGGTGGCTTCCGTGGCCTCCACCAGGCGTTCGATACCGTTGGGGCCCAACGCCACCTCGGGCTTGTCGAACGTGAAGGATGACCCCTTCTGTTCCAGGGAACGCATGGCCTTCTGCAGGGCCTCGGTGAAGTTGCGGCCGATGGCCATGGCCTCACCCACGGACTTCATGGTGGTGGTCAGTGTGGGATCAGCCGCCGGAAACTTCTCGAAGGCGAATCGCGGGACCTTGACGACCACGTAGTCCAAGGTGGGCTCGAAGGAGGCAGGCGTCTTCTGGGTGATGTCATTGGGAATCTCATCCAGGGTGTAGCCCAGGGACAGTTTGGTGGCGATCTTGGCGATCGGAAAACCCGTGGCCTTGGAGGCCAAGGCGGAGGACCGCGAGACCCGGGGGTTCATCTCGATGACCACCACACGGCCGGTCTCCGGGTCCACGGCGAACTGGATGTTGCACCCGCCGGTGTCCACGCCGACCTCGCGGATCACGGCGATCGCAACGTCTCGCAGCTTCTGGTACTCGCGGTCGGTCAGAGTCAACGCAGGCGCCACGGTGATGGAGTCGCCGGTGTGCACACCCACGGGGTCGAAGTTCTCGATCGAGCAGACCACCACCACGTTGTCCTTGGCATCGCGCATCATCTCTAGTTCGTACTCCTTCCACCCCAGGATGGACTCCTCCAGGAGCACCTCCGTGGTGGGTGAGTACTGCAGGCCGGCACCGGCAATACGGTGCAGATCGGCCTCGTTGTACGCCATGCCCGAACCCAGACCACCCATGGTGAAGGACGGGCGCACCACCATGGGATAGCCCAGGGTCTCTGCAGCCGCCAGGGCGTCGTCCATGGAGTGCACGATCTCCGATCGTGCGGATTCGGCACCACAACGTTCCACCACACCCTTGAAGGCCTCGCGGTCCTCGCCCAGGTTGATGGCCTCGATGTTGGCCCCGATCAGTTCGACGTCGTACTTCTCCAGGACGCCGTTGGCATCCAAGGCGATCGCCGTGTTCAGCGCGGTCTGACCACCCAGGGTGGGCAGTACGGCATCCGGGCGTTCCTTGGCGATGATCTTCTCCACCACCTCAGGGGTGATGGGCTCCACGTAGGTGGCATCGGCGAACTCGGGGTCGGTCATGATGGTGGCCGGGTTGGAGTTGACCAGGATGACCCGCAGGCCCTCCTCCTTGAGCACCCGCAGCGCCTGGGTTCCGGAGTAGTCGAACTCTGCGGCCTGACCGATCACGATCGGCCCGGAGCCGATCACCAGCACGCTGTTCAAATCTGTCCTGCGCGGCATCAGTTCGTGGCCTCCGTCTGGTTCTGGGCGGGATCCTGCATCAGATCCACAAAACGATCAAAAAGGTATGCGGCATCGTGCGGGCCGGCGGCCGCTTCAGGGTGGTACTGGACGGAGAACGCGGGAATGTCCAGGCATGCCAGACCCTCCACGACGTCGTCGTTGAGACCCACGTGGGAAACCTCAACGCGCCCGAACTCCGCAACCGGTGCGGTGACCGGGCCCTCCAGTGGGGCGTCGACGGCGAACCCGTGGTTCTGGGCGGTGATTTCCACCCGGCCCGTGCGGCGGTCCATGACCGGCTGGTTGATGCCGCGGTGACCGAACGGCAACTTGTAGGTGGCAAAACCCAAGGCCCGGCCCAGCATTTGATTGCCGAAGCAGATGCCGAAGAACGGCGTCTTGGAACGCAGAACCGCCTGCAGGACCTGGATCTGGCGCTGCGCGGTCTGCGGGTCGCCGGGCCCGTTGGACATGAACACCCCGTCCGGGTTGATCTCCTGGATCTGCTCCCAACTGGTGTCTGCGGGAACCACGTGAACTCGCAGGCCACTCTCGGCCATCCGCTGCGGAGTCATGGCTTTGATGCCCAGATCAACAGCCACGACCTCGAACCGCGGTTCGGACTCCCAGCCGTGATCGGAGGGTTCCACCACGTAGGTCTGATCCACGCTGACGGTCTCCGCCAGTTGGCGGCCGGCCATGGAAGGTTGCTCCCCCACCGTCTTGACCAGTTCGGCATCCGTCACACCGTTGAGCGCATCACCGGAGAAGATCCCGGCTTTCATGGCCCCCTTGTCCCGCAGGTGGCGGGTGGCAGCGCGGGTGTCGATGTCGCAGATCGACACGATTCCCTGCTCCACCAGCAGTTGGTCCAGGGGCTTTTCACTACGCCAGTTGGAGGCCACCCGTGAGGCGTCCCGCACGGCGTAACCCTCCACCCAGATCCGTCGCGATTCGTCGTCGGTGGTGTTGGTGCCTGTGTTGCCAATGTGGGGCGCGGTCTGAATCACGATCTGACCGGCATAGGAGGGGTCCGTGATCGTCTCCTGGTAGCCAGTCATGCCCGTGCTGAACACGGCTTCACCCAGGGCCTGACCGGTGGCTCCCCACGCGTGACCGCGGAAGATCCGGCCGTCCTCCAGGACCAGGGCGGCAGGGGTGGTTGACAGCGAGGTCACGGTGTCTCCTTCGTGGACGGTGCAGGGGTTGATTCTGCGGAGGTTGACTGGTTCTGATCAGCTACCAGGATGGACAGTGCTTCCAGGAACTCGGTCTTGCCTTCACGGGTTTTGGTGCGCATGCCGGTGTCCACCACTTGATCGTGGAAACGCCAGGAGACCACCACGATCCCGTCGCGCTCCACAAACTTGCCCACCATTCCCGACGTCGTGCCGTGGTCCACCACGGCGGCGGCATCCACCCACAAGGCATCGGCGCCGTCGCGGTCGTAGAGCACGCCGTCCGGGTAGATGAACACGGTGGCGGAGGTCCGTAGTCCCAAGTTGTGTGCCATCAGCCGCTGCAGGTGATCCCGGTGACGGCAGGTGGCCACGTACATGCCGGGGATCACGGCAGTTGGTTCGCGGTCCTCGATGTCTGCGGGCAGAACCGGCAGTGAGCCCGATTCCTCGGCCTGGCGGGTGCGGCGCAACCAGGCCCGGCCCACCAGTGAGAACAGCACGATCACAAAGACGGCCAGCAGCACGGCGGTCAGCAGTTTTTCATCCATCACAGTTACTTCCGGTTCTCACGATGTGCCACGGCGGGCCAGATTTCGAGGCATCGGGCCAGTTGCCCACGTACTCGGCCATTTCTGGACGTGTCCGGCCAGATTCTCCCGTGGCGTAGTGCATCAGGTCAGGGTCTCTCACCGTGCTGCAGGGTGGGGTCGCATCAGTTCGCCGTCCAACACCACGGGGTGGCCCTTGAAGAAGGTGGCGCGCACGGAGCCCGGCAGTGTGAGCCCCTTGTACGGGCTGTTACGTCCCTTGCTGGCGTGCTTCTCAGGGTCAACGGTGGTGACCGCGGCGGGGTCGAACAGCACGATGTTGGCAGGCTCCCCCACCTCCAGTGGGCGACCCTGTCCTTCCAGTCGCCCGATCTGCGCGGGTGTCTGGGACATGATGCGGGCAACGTCCCGCCAGGAGATGGCGCCTGTTTCCACCAGGGTGTGGTGCACTACGGACAGCGCGGTCTCCAGACCAGTCATTCCCATGGCAGCACAGCTCCACTCGCACTCCTTGTCCTCACGAGGGTGCGGGGCGTGATCGGTGCCCACGACGTCGATGGTGCCATCGGCCACCGCTGCTCGCACGGCTGCCACGTCCTCGTCCGTACGCAGGGGCGGATTCACCTTGAACACGGGATCGAAGGTGCGGACCAGCTCGTCAGTGAGCAGCAAGTGGTGGGGCGTGACCTCGGCGGTGACATCGATCCCCCTCTGCTTGGCCCACCGCACCAGCTCCACGGAACCCTTGGTGGAGAGGTGGCAGATGTGTACCCGGGACCCCACGTGCTGGGCCAACAGGACGTCCCGGGCGATGATGGATTCCTCCGCCACGGCCGGCCACCCGGCCAGCCCCAAGTCGGCGGAGACCGAACCTTCGTTCATCTGAGCGTCTTCTGTCAGGCGCGGCTCCTGCGCGTGCTGAGCCACCACGCCGTCGAAGGTCTTGACGTATTCCAGGGCCCGGCGCATCAGGAGGGGGTCGTGGACGCACTTGCCGTCATCCGAGAACACCCGCACCTGAGCCCGGGACTCGGCCATGGCACCGATTTCGGAGAGGTTCTTGCCCTCCAGCCCGACCGTGACGGCCCCGATGGGCTGCACCTGAGTCCAGCCGGCCGCCCGCCCGAGCCCCCAGACCTGCTCCACCACACCGGCGGTGTCAGCCACAGGGTTGGAGTTGGCCATCGCGAACACCGCGGTGTAGCCACCCTTGGCGGCGGCACGGGTACCGGTTTCCACGGTTTCAGCGTCTTCTCGGCCCGGTTCACGCAGATGCGTGTGAATGTCCACCAGACCTGGCAGGGCGATCTGATGAGAGGCGTCAATCACCGTGGCGTTCTCATCGGAGAGTTCGGTGCCCATCTGAGTGATCACACCGTCCACGATCAACAGGTCAGTGACCGTTTCACCCAGAACATTGGCCTGACGGACCAACCAGCTTCCCGTGTCCACGGCGGTGGCCTGTTGCGGATCCTGGCTCATGATCGTAACCAACCTTTCGCGTGGGTCTCAGTCAAAACGGTAATGCTCACCATGATGCTCACAGGACTTGGGCGGCGGAGTTGTCACCGGTGAGCAACAAGTACAGGCACGCCATGCGCACGGAGACACCGTTGGCCACCTGCCGCAGCACCGTGGAGCGGGGAGAATCCGCTGCCACGGAGGAGATCTCCAGCCCGCGGTTCATGGGACCGGGGTGCATGATCGCGGTGGTGGCACCGGCCGCATCCAGTGCAGCTAGCCGCTCCGGGGTGAGGCCCCACCAACGGGCGTACTCGGCCTCAGAAGGGAAGAACGCCGCATGCATGCGTTCGCGCTGCACCCGCAGCAACATCACGGCATCCGGGTTCTGTGCCAGAGCCTGGTCCAGGTCAAAGACGATCCGCGCCGGCCAATGTTCAACACCCACCGGCAGCAGGGTGGGCGGGGCCACGAACGTCACGCGCGCCCCCAAGGTGTTCAACAACCACATGTTGGACCGTGCCACGCGCGAGTGCAGGATGTCCCCCGCGATCACCACGTGCATGCCGTCCAACCCGGTGCCCGTGGTGGCAGTACCGGCCAGCTTGGACCGGTGCTCACGCAAGGTCATGGCATCCAGCAGGGCCTGTGTGGGGTGCTCGTGCTTGCCGTCACCGGCGTTCAGCACGGCGGCATCGATCCACCCGGAGGTGGCCAACTGCTGGGGCGCGCCGGAGGCACCGTGGCGGATCACCACGGCATCGGCCTCCATGGCCATCAGGGTTTGTGCGGTGTCTTTGAGGGATTCTCCCTTGGACACGGAAGAACCCTTGGCGGAGAAGTTGATCACGTCCGCTGAAAGCCTCTTGGCGGCTGTTTCAAAGGAGATGCGGGTGCGCGTGGAGTCTTCAAAAAACAGGTTGACCACCGTGCGTCCGCGCAGTGCGGGCAACTTCTTCACGGACTGCTGGCCAACATCAGCCATGCGGTCGGCCGTGTCCAGGATCTCGATTGCCTGATCACGGGTCAGGTTCTCGGTGCTGAGCAGGTGCTTCATCCAACGATCACCACTTCATCCACGGCATCGGCGTCCTGGGGGCAACCGTCGATCTCAGTCAGGCGGACCTTGACCTTTTCCCGGGCTGCAGTGGGCAGGTTCTTGCCCACAAAATCGGCTCGGATGGGCAGCTCCCGGTGCCCACGGTCCACCAGGACAGCCAACCGGACCACTCCGGGACGACCCAACTCGGTCAAGGCATCCAGTGCGGCGCGAATGGTGCGCCCGGAGGACAAGACGTCATCCACCAGAACCACGGTCGAGTCATCAATTCCGCCCTGGGGCATGACCGTGGGCCACGGAACGCGTGAAGGATTGCGCCGGAGGTCATCCCGGTACATCGTGACGTCCAACTGGCCCAAAGACGTGGCCGGGTCAAAGGAGTCAATGGATGCCAGCTTGGTGGCCAGCCGCTGCGCCAACGGGTAGCCGCGCCGTGGGATGCCCAGGAGCACCAAGTCCTGGGCGCCACGGTTGGACTCCAGGATTTCGTGGGCGATCCGCGTCAGGGCGCGATCAATGTCAGCTGCGGCGAGTATCCGACGCGAGAGACCACCCGCCACCTGCGGGCCCTCTTGCGTGGGATTTTCAACAGATTCACTCACAGGCGCTGCCTTCCTTCCCCGCCTCACAGGACGGACTTAAAGGGACGAGCTACTGCAGGAACCCTAACACCGGATCAGTCGGTCCGGGGCTCGGATTCAGGGGCCGCGGGCGCGGCTGCGTCGATGGTTGCCGACGGCGGATCCATCAACGTGGGCTTCACACCTTGCAGGCGGCCCAAGACACCATTGATGAACGACGGCGAATCATCCGTGCTCAAGGTCTTGGCCAATCCCACGGCTTCATCCACGGCAACGGTGTCCGGGACGTCGTCGTTGAACAACAGTTCCCAGGCACCCAGGCGCAGGATGTTGCGGTCCACCGCGGGCATGCGCTCCAGCGTCCAACCGCGGGCCCAGGTCTGAATGGCCTCGTCGATCTCCGGGCCGCGCAGTTGAACACCACGCACCAGTTCCTCGGTGTAGGCACCAAAGAGCTGCTGGGAGTTCTTGCGGCGCCGCTCGAGCACGTTGACGGGATCTTCCCCGCGCTGCTCTGCTTCAAAAAGGATTTCCACGGCCCGGGTGCGGGCCTTGGTCCGTGCCCCGCTCATTCGATGACGCGGCCCAGGTAGTCACCGGAGCGGGTGTCCACCTTGACGCGGGTGTTGTTCTCGATGAACAGGGGAACCTGGATCTGGTATCCGGTCTCCAAGGTGGCGGGCTTGGTGCCACCGGTGGAGCGGTCGCCCTGCAGGCCCGGTTCCGTGTAGGTGATCTCCAGGACCACCGACGGCGGCAGCTCGATGTAGAGCGGGGAGCCGTCGTGCATGGCGATCACAGCGTTGGTGTTCTCCAGCATGAAGTTCTCTGCATCGCCCACGACGGCAGCCGGGATGGTCAGCTGGTCGTAGGTGGAGTTGTCCATGAACACAAAGTCGTCGCCGTCCTTGTACAGGTACTGGTACTCGGAACGGTCCACGCGAGCGGTGTCCACCTTCGCACCTGCGTTGAAGGTCTTGTCAACCACCTTGCCGGAGGTCACGTTGCGCAGCTTGGTGCGCACAAAGGCGCCACCCTTGCCGGGCTTGACGTGCTGGAACTCAATGACGCTCCACAGGTTGCCGTCCAGGTTCAGGACGGTGCCGTTCTTGATGTCGTTGGTGGTTGCCACGTTGCTCTCTTCGTCTCGCGCGGATTTGGGCTGCGGGCCATCCTACCAAGGCACGCATGGGCTGCTGGTCAGCAGCCGTGTGATCTTGGGTGCCGCTCAGTGCGCCAGTTCTTGGTAGACGGCGAACAGGACGGACGGATCCGGAACCTCCATGATCCGGGGGCGGGCCACGTCATCCAGCACCACAAAACGCAGCAGACCACCGCGGGTCTTCTTGTCCCGCTTCATGACCTCCAGCAGCTTGGGCCACTGGTCGTAGCGGTATTCGGTGGGGAGTCCCAGAAGGTTCAGGATGCGGTGGTGCCGTTCGACGACGTCGTCGGACAAGGTGCCTGCAGTGCGCCCCAACTCAGCGGCAAAGATCATGCCGATGGCCACGGCTGCACCGTGACGCCACTGGTAGCGCTCATTGTTCTCAATGGCGTGGCCCAAGGTGTGACCGTAGTTCAGGAACTCCCTGCGCCCGGACTCCTTGAGATCCTCCGAAACCACCTCAGCCTTGACCCGCACCGAGCGCTCCACCAGTTCGCGCAGCACGGCGGAGCCGGGATCCTTGGCCTCCTGAGGGTGTTGCTCAATCAAGTCAAGGACCACGGGATCAGCAATGAATCCGCATTTGACGGTCTCGGCCATGCCGGTGAGCAGCTCATTGACGGGCAGGGTGCTCAAAGCATCCAGATCGCACAGCACGGCAGCCGGTGGATGGAAGGCGCCCACCAGGTTCTTGCCCTCAGCCGTGTTGATCCCGGTCTTGCCACCCACGGCGGCATCCACCATGCCCAAGAACGTGGTGGGCACGTGCACCACCCGGATGCCGCGCAACCACGTGGCCGCCACAAAACCGGCCAGATCCGTCACAGCACCTCCACCCACGGACACGATGGCGTCACTGCGGGTGAAGTCTGCCTGGCCCAGCGCCTGCCAGCAGAAACCTGCCACTTCCAGGCGCTTGCCTTCCTCCGCATCCGGGATCACGGCCTGATAGACCTGGTAACCATCGGCCTGCAGCTGTTCCACCACCACCTGGCCGTTGGCCTCCAGGGCCTGGGGGTGAATCACCAAGACCTTTTTGACCCGCTGTCCCAGGACCTCCCCCAGATGTCCCAGCAGGCCGTTGCCCACCAGAACGTGGTAATTGGCCTCAGGTGTTGCGCCCGTGACAGGAATGCGTGTGGTGGTCATGAATGAAACCTCAAGAAGACGTCTGGTGGTGGGCACCGCGAAGTTGCTGGTGCAGGTTTTGAATGTCGTTGTGCAGGTCCTGGGCCATGTCCGCCACCTGACGCTGGCCGGTGCCATCCACCAAGATCTGGGCCAAGGCCTCATAGCGGGATCGGCGCTGCTCCAACAGCTCGGTCCATCGCCGCTCAGGATCGGGCTGCAACATGGGTCGGCTGCGGTTGCCGGAGATCCGCGGGAACACGGTGGCGGCATCCACCTGGAGGTAGGCCACCAGCTCGTGCTCCAGCATTTGTGCCACTCGGTCCTTCATGGGCGCTCCCCCACCCACGGAAAAGATCGCGTTGGCATGTGCGGGACCGGCCAGCACTTCCTGGATCACATCAGCTTCCAGGTCCCGGAAGTACTTCTCCCCGTGCTGGGCGAACAAATCCGCGATGACGCCGTGGCGCTGAACAATCACTTGGTCGGCATCAACAAAGTCGTAACCGAAGAACTTGGACATGTGCAGGGCCAGGAAGGACTTCCCGGCTGCCATGGGGCCGATCAACACCACAGGACGGGTCAAGGCCACAGTCCCTTCTGTGCCCACCGGGCCCAGATCACCGTCAACCCCGGCCACTCTGCCACCGGGATTGCTCAGCGCAGAGTGCGCCAGTGTCTCGGCAAAATCCTTGGGAGAGAACTGGGCATTCATGCGTTGCGTTCCTCGGCAGGCTCCTCCAGGCCGTCAAAGCTGCTCAGTTCGCCAGAAGTGCGCAGTTCGTGCGGAATGGCGGCCAGGTAGGCGTCCTTGTTGCGCACGGTCTCTGCAATGTTGTCCCCACCGAACTTCTCCATCACGGCATCGGCCAGCACCAGCGCCGTCATGGCCTCTGCCACCACACCGGCTGCAGGTACCGCGCAGACATCGGAGCGCTGGTGGTGGGCCCGAGAGGCCTCACGAGTGGCAACATCCACGGTGCGCAAGGCCTTGGGCACCGTGGCAATGGGCTTCATGGCGGCCCGCACCCGCAGCACGTCCCCGATGGACATGCCACCCTCGATTCCACCGGCGCGGTTGGAGACACGGTGGACCTGACCGTCGTCACCGATCATGATTTCGTCATGGGCTGCACTACCGGGGCGGGCGGCGGTGATGAAACCGTCCCCGACCTCCACACCCTTGATGGCTTGGATGCCCATGAGCGCCCCGGCCAACCGGGCGTCCAGACGCCGGTCCCAGTGCACATAGGAGCCCAGGCCCGGAGGCAGGTTGTAGGCCAGCACCTCCACCACCCCGCCCAGCGTCTCCCCGTCCTTGTGCGCCACGTCAACGGCTTCCACCATGGCCTGGGAGGTGGTGGAGTCAAAGCACCTGAGCGGATCGTGGTCCAGCTGCTGCACATCTGCCGGTGTGGGACGGTGGGCGTCCACGGGTGCTTCAACTCCCCCCACGGCAGTGGTGTGGGAAACCAGGCCCACGCCCAGGGCTTCCAGCATCTTGGCCGCCACAACACCCAGGGCCACACGGGTGGCGGTTTCACGGGCAGAGGCCCGTTCCAGAATGGGGCGTGCTTCAGCGTGGGCATACTTCTGCATGCCCGTGAAATCAGCGTGGCCGGGGCGGGGACGGGTCAGCGCGGCATTGCGCGCTTTGCCCTCCAATTCGGCGGGATCCACGGGGTCTGCGTTCATCACACGCTCCCACTTGGGCCATTCCGTGTTGGCGATCTCAATGGCCACGGGTCCACCCTGGGTGATGCCATGACGCACTCCGCCCAGGATGCGCACCTTGTCCTGCTCGAACTTCATGCGGGCCCCACGCCCGTAGCCCAGACGACGCCGGGCCAACGCGTCCTGAATCTCCGAAGAGGTCAGACCAACACCTGCAGGCACCCCCTCAATGATGCCCACCAGGGCTTCTCCGTGGGATTCTCCGGCCGTGAGCCAACGGAGCATGGTGCATTTCTCCTCAGATGATGGAAGTCAGGCGACAAGGGTGGAAGTCAGGCGATCTGCAAGATCTTGGGCGATCTTACCGGTCCGTGCCAGGCTGCGCCCGCCCCACCGCGGCACACATGGCGGCAATCACAGCGTCCTGCTCCGGCAGGTCCTCGTCCAACGGACGTCGTGTGAACAGCTTGATCTGGTCCACCGCTTGGTGGATGAGCATGTCCAGACCTGGGGCAATGCTGCCGCCCATGCGCTTCCAGGCGCGGGCGATCGCAGAGGGCCACGGGTCGTAGGCGGCATCCAGCAGAACACCAGTGGTGGTGCGTCCCCGCATGGAGGCCAGGCCCGCTGCGAGTTCGTCACATCCGTGGGGTGGCAACGTGGCCACCACGACGTCGTAGCCTGCCAGGTGCTCAGCGGCCTGGTCCCAAGCCTTCAGGTGGATCGGCAGGCCCAGGTGACCGGCCGCCGTCGTCGTGCGGTGTGCCCGGGCCTCCGAGCGCACCCACACGTCCACGGACTGCGCTCCCAGCCCTTGGACAGCGGCAACCGCGGCGGTGGCTGTGCCTCCACCACCCAGAATGGCGGCGCGTGGGCTGGGCGGTACGGTGCCTGCGGCCCTCACGGCACCCATGATGCCGGCCACGTCCGTGTTGTGGCCCAACAGGTGACCGTCACCGGAATGCACCAAGGTGTTGACCACTCCAACGGCCTGCGCCAGGTCCGTGAGGTCATCGGCAAGTTCAGCGGCCTCCGACTTCAGCGGCATGGTCACGGACAGTCCCCGCCACAGCGGATCTGACCGCAGATCAGCAACGTGGGCGAACAACTCAGTTTCATCCACGTCGGTGGCGGTGTAGGTCAGAGACGCCCCCAGTACGGCGTAGGCTGCCGCATGCAGGTCCGGGGAACGAGAGTGGCCGATCGGATGGCCGACCACTCCCGCATGGGCACGCCGCACCGTTTCTGTGGTTGAACCAGTCACCCCGTCAGTCACAACGTCCGGGGTTGTCCGAGCACCAGCTCTGGTACTCGGCGACGTTTTCCTCATGCTGGGCAAAGTTCTCCGCGAACTTGGTTTCACCGGTGTCCAGGTTGATGGTCACCCAGTAGTAGTAGTCGTTGTCCGCGGGGTTGGCCGCAGCATCGATCGACTCATCGCCCGGGGAACCGATCGGCCCCACCGGCAGGCCGGGGTTGGCGAACGTGTTGTACTCGTTGGAGGCGTCCCTGCGCTCCTCGTCGGAGAAGTCGTAGGAGCGGCGGCCCAATCCGTAGGTCACGGAGGCATCGGACTGGATGAATCCGTTGGTTTCATCATCCGGACGGTCAATGCGGTTGTAGATCGCCCCTGCAACATCGGCGTAGTCCGCAGGAACGCCCTCGAACTCCACCAGGGAGGCCACCGTCAACACACGGAAGGCCTGGTCCTCCGGGACATTGTTGCGTTCCAGGGTGGCCTTGGTCCGGTCCACCATCTCCTGGAGGATCTGGTCAGCCGTGGCATCCAACGGGAAGCGGTACTCACCGGGGTGCAAGTAACCCTCGATGTTGGGGAACTCATCCGGAATGCCGAACTTGGACGTGTCCTCCGCCGCGCTCTCGAACTCGTCCACGGAGATACCGGTGGAGTCCGAGAGGATCTGGAAGGTGTCGTCCATGCGCAAGGTGTTGGCCACCGCCGCGTAGTGAGCGGGATCGCCTTCATCCATGAGCACGCGCACGGCCGCTTCCGAGCTCATCTGCCGGCGCATCTCGTAGTCACCGGGCTGGATGAACTCGCCCTGGTATTCATCATTGAAGGTCTCGATGAACCTGCCGGCGTTGGCCACGATGTCCTCGTTGGCCAGGTCGATCCCCACCTGCTCCACCGTGTCACCCTCAGAAATGGTGAAGTTCACGGTCTCATTGCCGTCCCCGCGGTAGTCCTTGCGTTCGAACCACCCAAAGTTGTTGCCCAGAACGGAGACCGTGAACACGGCCGCCGCCGTGAACAGGGCAATGGCCCCCAGCAGGGACAGATTGTGACGCTTCTTGAGCCGCTGCAATTGGGCCTCGGAGCGCTCTTCCACCTGGAAGGCTCCGGACAGTCCTTTGCCTGCGCGGGGGGATGGCGTGTGGCCCTGATTCTCAGGGCCCCGCTGCTGTTCACTCACGTGAGGTCTCCCTCCGGATTGGCGGACGAGGCAGATTCGTCCATGGTCATGTCAATATTTTGATCGGATCTTTCGGTAACGGACGGATCACGGTCTTCCACGGCGCGGCGTGCTGTGGCCAGGGCGGCTTCAAGGATGGTCACGGCCGCTTGCTGGTCCACCTTGGTCTTGTGTTCCCGCCGGGAGATCCCCGCATCCAGCAGGAGCCGGTGGGACTGCACGCTGGTCCAGCGTTCGTCCACCATGTGCACCGTTGCCGCGTGCCCGTTGCGCTCCAGCCGATCGCTGAGGCGCTGGGCCCAAGTCAAAGCGGCCCGCGTGGAGTCGGTGTGTTCCCCTGACATGGCCAGGGGAAGGCCAACCACCACCTCCACGACGTCGTGCTCGGCCACCAGTTTTGCGGCGATCTTGACGTCAAAGTTCTTCCTGTGGTCGCGTTCCAGGGTGGTCAGCGGCGTGGCCATGATCGCGTCAGGATCGGTGAGGGCAACACCCACCCGGACCTGGCCCACGTCCACACCGAGTCGCCGCCCCCGCAGATTCAGGTTCAGCGGCTGCAGTGAGGCCTGGACCTCACGCATCGCCACCGCCTGTGCCCGTGGGGGACCCACCGGTCTGGGACTGCAGCTGGTCCACGATCGCCTGCAAGGCAGCCTGGGTCTTGGTGGCGTCCTGACCGCCGCCCTGGGCAAGATCGTCCCTGCCGCCACCGCCGCCACCCAGCACACCGGCGGCCACGCGCACCATGGCACCGGCCTTGGCCCCGGCTGCCCGTGCGGCGTCCGTGGTGGCCACCAGCACCAGCGGGCGCCCGTTGGACACACCAGTGACCGCGACGACGGCGGGGCGCTCGGTCAAGCGTCCGCGCAGATCCAGGGCCAAGGCGCGCAGATCATCCGCACCGGAGATCTCGCCCAGGTCATGGGTGAGCACCTGCAGGGAACCCAGGTCCTGGACGGAGTCCAGCAGAGACCCTGCCTGTGCCGTGAGCTTCTCCCGGCGCAACGCGGCCAGTTCCTTCTCAGCGGAGCGCAGCTTCTCCAGAGTTTCGTGGATTCGCGTGGGCAGATCCGTGGAGTGCTGCACCTTGAGCATGTCCGTGAGCTGGTTGACCAGGGTGCGCTCAGCCGCCAGGTGCTCAAACGAGTTCAGCCCCACCAGGGCCTCCACACGCCGGTTGCCTGAGCCCACGGAGCCCTCTGAGATCAAGGACAAGGAACCGATCTGGGCGGTGTCCCCCACGTGGGTTCCACCGCACAGTTCACGCGACCAGGGCCCGTTGAGCTCAACCACTCGGACCTGGTCCCCGTACTTCTCCCCGAACAGGCTCATGGCACCCAGCGCCTTGGCCTCTGCCAAGGGCATCTCACGGGTGATGACCTCGTGATCGTCCCGGATGACGGTGTTGGCCAGACCTTCCACTTCCTGCTTCTGGGCATCGGACATGCCCTCGCCCCAGGCAAAGTCGAAGCGCAGGTAACCCTCCTTGTTGAAGGATCCGCGCTGTACGGCCTCCGGGCCCAGCACGTCGTGCAATGCGGCGTGCACAATGTGCGTCCCGGTGTGCGCCATTTCGGCGTCGCGACGTCGTCGGACGTCAATGGAGGCCACGGCCTCGGTACCGGCAGCCACTTCACCGGAGGTCACGGTGGCGCGGTGCACGGAGAGCCCCTTGACGGGCTGCTGGACATCAGCCACAGTCAGCACAAATCCGTGGCCGGTGATGGTTCCGGAGTCTGCGGCCTGGCCGCCGGCCTCTGCGTAGAACGGGGTGGCGTCCAGGATGACCTCCACCTCATCCCCCTGAGAGGCTGCGGGCACCGTGGCACCGTCCACCAACAAGGCACGCACGGTGGTTGCCGTGGAGGGCTCGGTGTAGCCGGTGAAGATCGAGTCCCGCTGTTCTTGCAGAGCACGCAGCACGGACAGATCCGCGTGGGCACCCTTCTTGGCCTGGGCATCCTTGCGGGCACGCTCGCGCTGCTCGTTCATCAAGGACCGGAAAGCGGTTTCATCCACGGCCACGCCGGCTTCGGCTGCCATCTCCAAGGTCAGGTCGATGGGGAAACCGTAGGTGTCGTGCAAGGCGAAGGCCTCCGCGCCGGTCACCGCACCACCCTGGGTCTTGGCCACGGCCACGGCGTCATCCAGCCGGGAGGTACCGGACTCGATGGTCTTCAGGAACGCCTTCTCCTCGGCGTAGGCGATCCGGGAAATGCGTTCGAAATCCTCGCGCACCACGGGGAACATCTCCCCCATGGCATCCCGGGATGCCGGCAGCAGAACATCGAGGCAAGGTTCTGTCACACCCAGCAGACGCATGGCGCGGATGGCGCGACGCAGCAACCTGCGCAAGATGTAGCCACGGCCTTCATTGCCCGGTGTCACGCCGTCGGCAATCAGCATCAGGGAGGACCGGATGTGGTCCGCCACCACGCGCATGCGGACGTCGTCGTCGTAACCGGGGTCCTCTGCCTTCTCCGCACCGTGGTAGGTCTTGCCGGAGAGCTTGGCCGCGGCATCCAGGACCGGACGGACCTGATCGGTCTCGTAGAAGTTCTCCACACCCTGCAGCAGCATGGCCATGCGCTCCACGCCCATACCGGTGTCAATGTTCTTGCGCGGCAGCTCGCCCAGGATCTCGTAGTCCTTGCCGGATCCTTCGCCACGCTGGTACTGCATGAACACCAGGTTCCAGATCTCGATGTAGCGGTCGTCATCCACTGCAGGGCCGCCGTCGCGCCCGTAACGCGGACCACGGTCGTAGAAGATCTCGGAATCAGGACCAGCCGGGCCGGGCTGTCCGGTGTCCCAGTAGTTCTCCTCCTTGGGCATGCGTTGAATACGCTCTTCCGGCAGGCCCACGGTGTTGCACCACAGATCGTGGGCTTCGTCATCGCCCTCGTAAATGGTGACCCACAGCCGCTCCGGGTCCAGGCCGTAACCACCGTTGTCCGTGGAGGACGTCAGCAGCTCCCAGGCCATGGGAATGGCCTTCTCCTTGAAGTAGTCACCAAAGGAGAAGTTTCCAGCCATCTGGAAGAAGGTCCCGTGACGGGCAGTCTTGCCCACCTCGTCGATGTCCAGGGTCCGGATGCACTTCTGCACGGACGTGGCACGCGGCCACGGAGCCTGTTCCTGCCCCAGGAAGTACGGGATGAACGGGACCATGCCCGCAATGGTGAACATGGAACCGGGCTGGGTGGAGACCAACGACGCGGAGGGAACGACGGTGTGACCCTGCTTCTGGAAGTAGGTCAACCAACGTTCGGTGATCTCATGGGTCAACATGTGGTGCTCGCGGTCCTTTGTCTCTGTTGCCGTGGCAAATGTTCTGAAGCTTCGGCCAGTGTTGCACTGCCGGGACACGTTCTCAGTGGTGGGGGCCGGCGCTGGTGCCATTGGCCCTACGTGCCTTGATCTGATCTGGTGCGGGTAGCCCCAACTGGGCACGCAGTTCACCTTCCCGCTGGTCCATGGCGGCACGCACGTCCTGGGCCACGCGAAGAAGTTTGCTGGCCACCTTGTTCTCGCGGGCTGGGCGGGGTTCAAGGGACGCGCCGTGCCCGGCCACGTCTCCGGAGCCCGTCAACGCCGCACGATGTGGCAAGGAGGTGGAACCGAGCTCCGAGAGTGTCCGGCGCCCGGAATCCGAGGTTGCCCACCGCGTGGCCACGGCACCCGCTGCAGCCCCTGCTGCCAACAGTGCAAGGCGTGCAATTGCGCTCACCGTTCTCCCTCCTGGCCGGGCTCACCCACGGCGCGGGTGTCCGCATCCGGTGCAGGCCTCTGTGATACATGGTTCGCAGGCCGGTCCGACACAGTGTGACGCGTGGACCTGGCAACGTGCCGAGCCGCCCGAGTGGATTCCCCGTGAGCTGAATCCGGCTCGCCCACCATCTCGATCACCACGGGGGAATCCCCGGTCCCGGGTTCCTCATCCGCATCAGCGTTGATTCGAGTCGCATCGGCGTCGGTCATCGGCTCTGCACCGGTGTCGAACTCCGTGCCCTCCCACCAGGGACGTTGGTTCGTTGGCGACGACCCAGCCGCAGCGTCGTCGTCGTGAAATCCGGCAGGGGCAGCAGCAGGTGTTCGGGGCCCATCCGCAGCAGGCGGCGGCGTTGATTCACCGGAACGGGCCGAGCTGCTCTCAGCATCGCGCATCCGACGTTCCTGGGCCCGGCGTGCCCGGGCTGCCTCAGGGCTGAAAGCGCGGCGCACACCGGAGGAGAACGCAGCCATCTTAATGATGGGCTGCCCCACCGTGGAGGCCACCAGGGAAGTCATGGCGGAGACGTTGGCCGAGGCATCGGAGACGTTGTCCGTGATGCCGTCCACCTTCTCCAGCTGGGAGTTGGTGGTGGCCACCGTGCGGACCACCTCATCAATCAGGGGCTCGGTTTCTGCGTTGAGATCACGGATCCACACGCGCAGTTCATCGAAGACACGGCCCAACTTGATGATGGGCACGGCCAACAGCGCCACCAGCACGGCAAACACGCCTGCGGCGATCAGGCCGGCAATATCTCCTCCGGTCATGGGCTCTGCGGGCTCCTGTTACCTGACTCAGGCAGAACACACCCGGGTGGGACGTGCTCTGCAATGGGGCCCAAACCCGTCCTCGGTCAGCAAGTGCTGGCGTGAACCGGTGGTCTAACGGGCGCTTTGGTGTGGCTCTACTGTAACCAATTGGTCACGATCCCGGTGCACACCGACCACGGCGCGGCCCCGGCAGAGCCACCGAAACCACCTGTCCAAGAAATTCAGGACTTACCAAACAGTAAGTATGGATGTAACTTCTGTCACATCTGCGGCAATTCGTCTCGCACCTGCGACGACGCAGATTTCCCTCTGAAAGGAGCAGTATGCCGCGCACCACCAAGAGCATCGGCGCCGGCTTGGCCGCCGCTGCCATGATCGGTTCACTCCTGACGGCCCAGCCCGCATGGGCCACGCCGTCGAACACCGCCGCTCCCGCTGACAACCAGGACACCACCCGGCAACTCGTGCTGGCGGAACCCGGAACTGCCGCGAACCAGGTGACCGCTGCCGTCGAAGCAGCCGGCGGTGAAGTTGCTCAGACCAATGAAGCCATCGGCCTCTACACGGTCAACGGTCCAGCCGATTTGGCTCAGAAGCTGGATCAGAATCCCCTGATCACCGGAACCATGGACGATTCCGTGATCGGCTACTCCCCGCGTGGCGACATCGGGGAGAAGAAACGCAAGGCTGACGACGTCGAACGTGCCCGCGCAGAACGCCCCGCCGCCCGCTCCACCGAGCAGAACATCACCAAGGCCCCTCCCGGGCAGAGCCGCGGCAAGGGCAAGAACCACCAGGGAAACACTCCGCTGGTCACGGCCCCGCTGCGGGACCGGCAGTGGAAGCTGGACATGATCGAGGCCGATGCCGCCCACCAGACCACCATGGGCAAAGGCGCCCGGGTGGGCATCATGGACACCGGCGTTGACGGCAACAACCCGGACATCGCCGCCAACTTCAACCTGGCCCTCTCCAGGAACTTCACCACGGACATCCCAGAGATCGACGGCGCCTGCGCCGAAGACCCGGACGGCAGTTGCACGGATGCCGCGGACGTGGACGAAAACGGACACGGCACGCATGTGGCCAGCACCATCGCCTCACCCCGCAACGGGATCGGCGTGACCGGTGTGGCACCAGAGGCCGAAGTGGTGAACCTGCGCAACGGGCAGGACAGCGGGTACTTCTTCCTGCAACCCACCCTGGACGCCCTGACCTACGCACCGTCGGCTGGGATCGATGTGGTCAACATGAGCTTCTACATTGACCCCTGGGCCTTCAACTGCGCCGCCAACCCCGCTGACTCCCCCGAGGAACAGACCGCCCAGCGGTTGACCATCGAGGCCACCAATCGGGCACTGGACTACGCCCGCAACAACGGGGTCACCTTGATTGCCGCCATGGGCAACAGCCACCAGGACCTGGGCAACCCCATCTCCGACGGCTCCAGCCCCAACTACCCCGAGGGCAATGAGCGTGAACGCGCCATCGACACCTCCTGCGTGGTCATGCCCACGGAAGGCAACGGCGTGATGAGTGTGTCCTCCGTGGGGCCCAGCTCCCTGAAGGCCTACTACTCCAACTACGGCACGGAGCAGGTGGCCGTGGCGGCACCGGGCGGTGCCTACCGGGACTTCTTTGACACAGACAAGAACCCGCGCCCGGAAAACATGATCCTGGCAGCAGTACCGGAAGTGGTGGTCCGTGCGGAGACCGACCTTGCGCCCAACGGGGAGTCCCTGAGCCCCTTTGTGATCAGCGAATGCTCCGGGGAGAACAACTGCGCGTACTACGAGTACCTGCAGGGCACCTCCATGGCCGCACCCCATGTGACGGGTGTGGCTGCCCTGACCATTGCCCGTCACGGCCAACCCGACAACCAGTGGGGTGGCAAGAAGATGCAGCCACACCGGGTGGAACGATTCATCACCGAGGGTGCTGTGGAGAAGGCCTGCGAGGCGCCCGTGATGTCCTACCCGGGTCTGGCTGACAGCTACACCGCCCCCTGTGAGGGAGATGCCTCCTTCAACGGGTCCTACGGCAACAGCATCCTCAACGCCAAGAACTCGGTGAGCAACACACCGCACAAGCGCTGATCCCCTCCACCGCCCATCAGCCTGGGCCCACCCGAAAAAGAACCACCCCCACACCACGATTGGTGCGGGGGTGGTTCTTGCGTCAACGGTGGCGAGGTCCGCCGTCGTCGTCGTTGTTGCAGATCAGGTCGAACTTTGCAGATCAGGCCATACGAGCGTAGTACTCGACCACGAGCTGCTCTTCACAGGTCACGGGGACCTCGGAGCGCTCGGGGTGACGCGTGTAGGTGGCCTGCAGCTTGTCGATCTCAACGTTCAGGTAAGCCGGGGTCTTGGGCAGCACGTCCTGGTGGGCGCCGGTGGCGGCAACCTGGAACGGGACCATCTTCTCGGACTTTTCGTGCACGTGGATCATCTGACCGGGCTTGACCAGGAAGGAGGGGCGGTCAACACGCTGGCCGTCGACCAGGATGTGACGGTGCACCACCATCTGGCGGGCCTGAGCCATGGTGCGGGCGAAACCGGCGCGCAGGACCAAGGCGTCCAGGCGGGATTCCAGCAGCTGGATCAGGTTCTCACCGGTCTGGCCCTCGCGGCGCTTGGCCTCGACGTAGGCACGGTGCATCTGCTTCTCGCGGATGTTGTACTGGGCGCGCAGGCGCTGCTTCTCCAGCAGACGAACCTTGTAGTCCGAATCTGCCTTGCGGCGGGCACGGCCGTGCTCACCGGGGCCGTACGGACGGCGCTCAAAGTACTTCTCAGCCTTCGGCGTCAGGGCGATTCCGAGGGCACGGGACTTGCGCACCTGGCGGCGCGCACGCAATGCGTTGTCAGACACTGATGTGTCACCTTTCATGCGGTGGCGCCCGCTGCCGCGTCCTGCTGGTGCAGGTTCGACGACGGACGTCGTGATCTGTTCGGTCCGGCCTCCAGGCATGGATCGGTCCATGTGGAGAGGTGGGGATCAGCCGCAATCCCGCAGAGCTACAGGTGCTCGCTTTCGGTGTCCGACCCGTCGTGTGGTTGAGGCATGAGGGCAGAACAAAGCGGCACCTTGCCGGCCGACCGCACAACTGTACCAGCCCCCGACGAAACCGAGGTTTCGGCCCGCCACAGGGGTTGCAGGCGGGCAGAAACCTCGGTCTCAGCGGAAGGAAGAGGTCCTCCACAGGCGGAGAAGTTGTCCTGACCACCTGGTGTATTCCCTCCGGGCTGTGGACAACCTGCATGGGCGGAATCGGCCGCACATAGCGTGCCCACCATGTACCTCGAACCGCTGCCCCAGCGATTTCCCATCCCGCAGATCGACACCACCGCGCGTTGGGGTCGCCGCACCCGGTCTCTGCAACGTGACCCCTCCATGGTGGCGCTGACCCACGGGCTGTGGGCGCAATGGGACGGCATCATCGCACCGACAGACCTGCAGCCGTGGGAGGTCAGTGCACTGATCGCCTCGGCTGTGCCCCACGCAGCCGTCTCCGGACTCTGCGCGGCAGCGGCACTGCAGATTCCTCTCATGTGGGGCATGAACTGGGTGGATGGCGTTCTGGGTCAGGCCCGCACCTGGACTCCTTGGAACCCTGCACCGGAGATCGTTGTCCCGAACGGGCACAAGCTGTGGCGTGGCAACGACGTCGTGGTGCGTAAGTTGGCTGCCCATCACACCCTGCAATCAGGACCTTGGGGCAGCCAGGTCACCGCAGCATTGCCCACTCTGCTCGCCCTCCAGAAGTGGCAACGTGGGTGGCGCGCGGTCGTGGCTGCGGACAACGTGCTCGCTCGAGCTGTTGACGAAGCGGGGCAGCCCCTCCAGCTTCAGCCGGGAGATCTGATGGCGCAACTGCATGGCATTGCCCCCGGTACCCGAGGGAAAGCACTCCTGTTCCAAGCGTTGAATCAAGCCGCTCCCAATGTGTGGTCTCCCATGGAGACGGTCCTGCGCCTGGTGGTCATTAAGTTGGGTGCCCCACCACCGGCCCACAACTTGCCAGTGGTGCTGTCATCCGGACGCAAGGTGTACCTGGACCTGGCGTGGAAGCAGCGCCGCAAAGCTCTTGAGTACAACGGGAAAGTTCACCACCTCAACTGGCGGCAGTATCGCGATGAGGCCGGACGTCTGAATGAACTTCGCGACGACGGGTGGGACGTTCGAGTGGTCGTCATGGACGATCTGCAATCGCGCCAGCGCTTGATGGCCTTGCGGAGGTGGCTAAGAGACCTGCACTGACGCCAAGACCGAGGTTTCTGCCCGCCACAGGGGTTGCAGGCGGGCAGAAACCTCGGTCTCGGCGAAGGGGGGTCGGTCAGT
>NZ_JROX01000137.1:0-5638 GCF_000800955.1 Kocuria sp. ZOR0020 | reverse complement strand
GTCACCAGATCTGGTGACCACCGCCGTCGTCGTGAGTCGGGGTGGTGTTGAGCTCAGATACTCAGCGGAAGTTCACGAACTGGAGGTCAACCTCCACGTCTGAGGACTTCAGCAGGTTGATGGTCTCCTGGAGGTCATCGCGGGACTTGGAGGAGACGCGCAGTTCATCTCCCTGGATGGTGGCCTTGACGGACTTGGGGGCTTCATCGCGGATGATCTTGGAGATCTTCTTGGCCTGGTCCTGGGCAATGCCCTCCTTGATGGAGGACTCGATGCGGAACTCCTTGCCGGATGCGTAGGGCTCCCCGGCATCCAAGGACTTCAGGGAGATGCCGCGCTTGACCAGCTTGGACTGGAAAACGTCCAGAACGGCTTCCGCCCGCTCTTGGGAGTTGGCCTTGATGAGGATCTTCTCCCCGGAGAAATCGATCTCAGCGCCAACTCCCCGGAAGTCGTAACGCTGCGCAACTTCCTTCTGCGCCTGATTCAGGGCGTTGGAGACCTCCTGCTTGTCCACCTTGCTGACAACATCGAACGTTGAGTCGCTGGCCACGGGTTTTGCTCCTTTGTAGGGGGTCCGGGCCTGGCAGGTCCCGGGTTTCTCACCAGCCAGTCTAGAGGTGTGATGGATTTGTGATGAGAGTCTGAGGACTTCCGCAGACAGATCCGGCACACTGCATGACATGAGCGAATCGTCGTCAAAGGTGTCGCCGGATCCGCAGCGTCGCTCGCGGATCGCCAGCGGTGTCTCACACCTGAACCGCCAAGCGGCCCGCACAGGCAAAGCTGCTGTGGGCACGGTCCTGGCTGCCGCCCTGCTCTCCGGAATGGGCGCCACACCGGCTGCCGCCTTGGAGACCACCGGGGAGCTGCCGGTGGTCAGTCCGGACCAAGGTGTCCTCTGGGACAACGCACCGGTGGCCACAGAGCCTTCCGTCACGCAGCGACTGGGCGGGGTTGCTGAAGAACTGGACCGCGCCGTCAGCCGCGGGGAAGTGACCTTGGACCAGGCCCTGGCATTCTTCGCCCAGATCCAGGCCCGGGCAATCGGTCAGTGACCCACGGATTTGGCCGATCGGCCGTGATTCAGTAGGGTTGTACCGCTCCCGTCCAGGGGCACGTTTGACTCCACCCACGGTGGATCGAACGGACTCGGCAGATTACCCGAGCGGCCAAAGGGGGCTGACTGTAAATCAGCTGGCACTGCCTACGGGGGTTCGAATCCCTCATCTGCCACAAAATCCCGGAACCACGCGGTTCCGGGATTTTTTCTTGCTACTTCCACTTCTGGTGAACGCACAAGACACCTCCACGCAGGGTCCGTAGGGTGGAGCGCATGGCTACGGTTGAAATCACTCAGGAGAACCTGCAGGAAACCATCACCGGTAATGACATCGTCTTGCTGGACTGGTGGGCTGACTGGTGCGGTCCGTGCAAGCAGTTTGCACCCACCTTTGAGTCCGCCTCGGAGAAGAATCCGGAGATCGTCTTCGGCAAGGTGGACACGGAGGATCAGCAGGCGCTTGCCGCCTCCGCCCAGATCTCCTCCATCCCCACGCTCATGGCCTTCCGTGAGGGCATTCTGGTGTTCTCCCAGGCCGGTGCGCTGCCCGAATCCGCATTGGATCAGGTGGTTGAAGCCGTGAAGAACCTGGACATGGACGAGGTCCGCAAGCAGGTTGCCGAGCAGCAGGCCGGGGAAGCCCAGCAGTGATGCGCTGAGAACGCAAACAACACGTGGGGCGGGTCCGATGGACCCGCCCCACGTGTGTTGATGTGGGCTCAGCCGACTGCTCCGGTGCCCAGCATGGAGCCGATGGCGAAAGTGGCAGCCAGAGCCAGCGCGCCGCCGATCACCAGGCGAAGTGCTGCCCGCATGCGGTGAGGGGAGCCACCCAGCAGTGCCCCCAGCCACCCCGTGATGGCCAACGCCACCAAGACCACGCCGAAGGTGAGGGGAATCGCGATTCCCGCAGGCGGGAGCAAGATGGCCAGAATCGGCAGCATGGCCCCGGCCACAAAGGCCAGGGCGGAGGCGATGGCAGCGCCCATGGGGGAGGGGATGTCGTCCTCGTCGATCCCCAGCTCAAAGGACAAATGGGCCTTGAGGGCGTTGTGTTTGGTCAGATCAACTGCAGCAGCACGAGCAATGTTGGGTGACATTCCCCGTTCCTCAAGAATCTCCACCAGCTCTTCAAGCTCTTGTTCCGGCATTTCTTCAAGTTCCCGCGTCTCCAATTCGATCAGAGCCTTCTGGGAGTCTTTTTGGGAGGAGACGGACACGTATTCGCCCAGGGCCATGGACAGGGCGCCTGCGGAGAGAGCTGCGGCAGCCACCAGGAAGATGGCTCCACGATCGGCCGAGGCTCCGGCCACCCCCACCACAGTGGCTGCCACGGACACAATGCCGTCATTGGCACCCAGCACGGCAGCACGCAGCTTGTTCAGGCGCTCGCTGTAGTTTCCACTCTGGGGTTCGATGTGCACTCGCTGCTGACGAGTTCGGAAAATGTCCGGGCTGGTGTCCGGAGTTCTGGTTTTTGCGGCGTTCATGGAATGCATTAAACGCCTGTCCGTGAACACTTTCCAGGCAGGAAAGGCTGTGCTTACTTTTGGCAGCTTCCGGGCGGCTCAAAGAAAAGGAAAGCCTCACCTCATTTGTGGCGGTGATCCTCAGGGGTCAGTCGAGGTCCCTTGGCCTGGGAACGCCATCCTGAGGCGTACATCAGCCGCACGGCTCGCTGCCGATTGCCTCGCCACGGCTCCAGCAACTCCATCATGCGGGAATCATCCCCGCGGTGCCCGTCAAAGAACTCCGTGACGTGATGGGCCAGGTGATAGTCGTAGATGCTCACCGAATCGGGGTCACCGTGGGTGATCTGCAGGGTTTCGGCAATGGTCCAGGGCCCCACACCCTTCAGTGATGCCAAGGCGCGGCTCAGATTATTATCCAGCGGAGCACGGTTCCAGCGGTTGAGGCCCGAGGCCCGTGCCACCACTGCCTGCACAGTGGCTGCTCGGGCTGGATCAACTCCGGCGCCGTGCCAGGCCCAGGACGGGATGGATCGGATGGTTTCCGGGGCGGGAAACACTCGCATCCCGCTGGGGGCCGGCCCGGGAGCCGGATCTCCGTGAGATCGGCTCAACCACCGCTGGGCACGCACGGCCTCCCCGCCGGTGACTTTCTGCTCCAGGACCGTACACACCAGCGTGTCCACCAGACGCCCGGTGGCGATCAGCCGTACGCCCGGGTGCTCGCGGTGAGCGCGACGCCAGGATGCAGGCAACTGCTCCCAGGACGGGGATGAGGTGAAGGCATCCCAACTGTCCGCCTCGCCGGTCCACAGCGGAGCCTCCTGCAGAAACGCCTGTGCACCCGGGCCCCACGCATGGACCGCAATGTCTCTGTGCAACGTCGGGCCTGGGCCCACACGGGCGAACCGGGCCGTCACCGGAGCTGAACCGACGCGGGTGGTGACCCACACGGCGTCGTCGTCCGTGATGCGTGCTGTGGGATGGGTGGTGCCACGGGTCAGCCCCCGCATGGTGGCACGCAGATTCACCGGGGTGGACGGGGTCCACCGGAGGTGAGCGGGGTTCTGCTGGGCCATGCGGACATTTTTGCACCCGGGGCCGACGCCGCCGTAGGCGACATCAGCCCAAGGGCGCAGCCGTGGTCAGTGGTGAAATGCGCGGTGTGCGTGGTCACCATCCGTACCCACGCCGGTGCCCCTGAGATAGGGTGGGGGTATTCATTCCGGTCCATTCCCTGGATCTTCTTGGCTCAACGGCACACCCGTCCCTGTGTGTGGATGTGGTGGCCTGCGGTCCATTCACTCAAGTTCTGCCGCCTCTGACCAGCTGTGATGCTGAAGCGTTGTGCGGCTCATGACGTTCGAACTCCCGATTGCGGGTGGTTCATGTTGGGGAGCACCGGAGCCACAAGAGCACCGCACCCATCCCTCAAGGAATGGGTGAATCGTGCCCTGAGACCGTAGGGAGCCCCCTGACATGACCGAATTCACACCCAACGAATCCCAACTTGAGACCGAACAGGACCTGCAGGAAGCTCAGTCGAGCCACCAGCAGGAAGCTGCTGCAGCGGAACCGGCCGGTCCCACCTTTGCCGACCTCGGTATTGACGGCCGCGTGTTGGCCGCACTGGAAAACATCGGGTACGAAAAGCCCTCACCCATCCAGGAAGCCACCATCCCTCTGCTGCTGCAGGGCCGCGACGTGGTGGGCCTGGCCCAGACCGGCACCGGCAAGACCGCGGCCTTTGCCGTGCCCGCGCTGTCCCGCCTGGCCGAACTGGCAGACCTCAACGGTCCCAGCTCCACCACCAAGGTCCTGGTGCTGGCACCCACCCGCGAACTTGCCTTGCAGGTTGCTGAAGCCTTCAGCTCTTACGCCGTGAACCTGGAGGACTTCACCGTGCTGCCGGTCTACGGCGGCTCCTCCTACGGGCCCCAGCTGGGTGGTCTGCGCCGTGGCGCCCAGGTTGTGGTGGGTACGCCTGGCCGTGTGATCGACCACCTCAAGCGCGGATCCCTGCAGCTGGAAGACCTCCAGTACGTGGTGCTGGATGAGGCTGACGAAATGCTGCGCATGGGCTTTGCCGAGGACGTGGAGACCATCCTGTCCCAGACCCCGGAGGAGAAGCAGGTTGCCCTGTTCTCCGCCACCATGCCGCCTGCCATCCGCAAGATTGCCCAGAAGTATCTGCGCAATCCGGAAGAGGTCACGGTCAAGGCCAAGACCACCACGGCCAAGAACATTCGCCAGCGCTACCTGCAGGTCATGGGCCCCCACAAACTGGAGGCCATGACCCGCCTTCTGGAGGTGGAGGAACACGACGGCATCATCGTGTTCGTGCGCACCAAGGCCGCCACGGAGGAAGTGGCGGAGAAGCTGCGCGCCCGTGGCCACGCCGCAGCCGCCATCAACGGTGACATCCCGCAGCAGTTGCGTGAGAAGACCGTGGATCAGCTGCGGGAAGGCAAGATCGACATCCTGGTGGCCACGGACGTTGCAGCCCGTGGCCTGGACGTGGAGCGCATCTCCCTGGTGGTCAACTACGACATCCCTCACGACACCGAGTCCTACGTTCACCGCATCGGCCGCACGGGCCGTGCCGGGCGCACCGGGGACGCCGTGTTGTTCATGACCCCGCGGGAGAAGTACCTGCTGCGGGCCATTGAGCGCACCACGCGTCAGCCCGTGGAGCAGATGCCCATGCCCACGGTCGACGACGTCAACGCCACCAGGCGCCAGACCTTTGCCCAGGGCATCACCGATGCCATCGAGGGTGAGGACCTGGGCTTGTTCCGGGACCTGGTGGACTCCTATGTGGCTGAACATGACGTCGACCCCGTCGAGGTGGCTGCAGCACTTGCCGTGATCGCTCAGGACGGACGCCCGTTCTTTGCCGAGGAACTGCCGGAGCTGTCCAAGCGCAAGGACCGCGAGCGTCGTCGTGACGACCGCGACGGCGAGTCCGGTGGCCGCAACCGGGCGCCGCGTTCCGAGGAGGGCAAGGCCACGTACTGGATGGCCGTGGGGCACAAGCACCGCGCTGCCCCCGGGGCGATCGTGGGTGCCTTGACCAACGAAGGCGGATTGAACGGCAGCGACATCG
>NZ_JROX01000136.1:0-1443 GCF_000800955.1 Kocuria sp. ZOR0020 | reverse complement strand
GGCCCTTCACAGATGAGCATGGGTAGGGGTCTTGCGCCACGGCCGGTGTCCGCCGGCGGCGAGCAGGGCGCGTAGACGGTAGTTCTCGAAGTTCCGGAACCCGCGGGCGACCCTGCGCATCGTCTCCATCACCCCGTTCACGGCCTCGGTGGGCCCGTTCGAGGCCCCGGCGGTGTCGAAGTAGGCCAGGATCGCGGCCTTCCACCGCCGCAGGGTCCGCCCGAGCCGGGCGACCTCCGGAATCGGGCAGGTGGGGAACGCATCGAGGACCTCGGCGACGAGCCGGCGCCCGTGCTCGGGGCGGGCGTGGTAGATCGCACGCAGCTTCTGGTAGCAGTGCCAGGCCAGGGTCACCTCATGGTGCGGGTCCCCAGCCACCAGCTTCGCGTTGAGCCGGGTGATCTGCTTGGCGGTGAGGTGCTCGGCGCCGATCTGCAAGGTACGGCGGATCCCGTAGAGAGGGTCCCCGGCCCGGCCTCGGTGGCCGAGGGTGTCCTGCTGCACGCGGCGACGCACCTCGTCCACGACCTGCCCACCGAGCTTCACCACGTGGAAGGCGTCCAGGACGGTGATCGCCTCCGGGAGCTCGTCGCGGATCGCGTTGGCGTAGCCGTGGAACGGGTCCAGCGTCGCCGTGCGGATCCCGCTCGTGAACCCCGGCCCCTGGGTAGCAAGCCAGTCGCCGTAGGCCGCCCCCGTGCGCCCGGGCACCAGGTCCAGCAACCTCGCCCGGGGACGGCCGTCCTCACCGCGGGAGTGATCCACGATGCCGGTGACCAGCCCGGTGCCGGGTGGACCCACGTTGCGCCACACGTGCTCGTCGACACCGAGGGCGTCCACCCCGGCCAGCCGATCCTCCGCGGCCAGCTGGCCTTCGATGACCGGGGCCACGGCGTGCCAGACGGTGTTCCAGGCGACTCCGAGCATGTCCGCCAGGGCGGAGACCGCGATGTCGTGGGAGCGCAGCTGCGTCACCGCCCAGGCGATCGCGCGGGTGGTGAGCTTGGCCCGCGGCGCGGCCAGCTCGTGGACCTCGCTGAACGTCACGACCTCGCAGGCGTCCTCCCGGCACCTGAAGATCCGCTTGCGCCACACCACCCGCACGGGCACCCCAGCGCAGGGCAGATCGTGGAGCACGACCTCCCGGCGGCCGTGGCCGGTGGCGAGCACCCCGCAGGACGGGCACCCCACCAGCGTCGGAGAAGTCTCCACCACCACGGTGAACGAGCGTGGTCCGCGTTCCACGGCCCTGACATGGACGTCGGGCAGGTCGAAGAGCGCGCACGCGGGCGCGCAGATAGCATGAGACACGTCGAGGCCTTCATGGATCGGGTTGCTTGGTCGCTACCCATCCTGGAGGCCTCGACCTCTACCCAGACCTCACAACACACCCCTCGAGACGCCCACGCGCACACCGCTACCCATGCTCATCTGTGAAGGGCC
>NZ_JROX01000135.1:0-5561 GCF_000800955.1 Kocuria sp. ZOR0020 | reverse complement strand
CGGCCGTGGCGCAAGACCCCTACCCATGCTCATCTGTGAAGGGCCCGCTTTGGACGGGTGGGCCCACCACGCCCATTGCTGACTCGGCCGGCCAGGCCGGCTCAGTGGGCCGTGCAGCCCGATTGCGCACATGACAGGACCCCGCCACCGCGAAAGCGGTGACGGGGTCCTGGTGCATGGATGGTGACGCGCGGTCACCTCATCCCGTGATCAGGCAGAGATCAGGCGGGGATGTTCAGGGTCTGACCCACAAAGATCAGGTTGGCGTCGGCCACGGTGCCGGAGTTGGCAGCGTAGAGAGCTTCCCAGCCACCCTGGATGCCGAGCTTGTTGGCAATGGCGGACAGGGAGTCACCGGCCTCAACGGTGTAGGTGCCTGCAGCCGGAGCGGTCTGGACCTGCACGGGGGCAGCCGGTGCGGTGTACTCAACAACCGGGGCTTCCTCAACAACCGGAGCCGGAGCGGCAACGGGGGCCTCAGCAACGGGTGCCTCGACAACCGGGGCCTTCTCAGCCACGGGAGCAGGAGCAGCAGCGGGAGCCGGGGCCGGAGCAGCCTGAGCCGGGGTGGACTGGGTGGAGACGCTGGAGGTGGTGCCCCCCAGGCCCAGCGGGCCACACTTCGGCCAAGCGCCGATGCCCTGGCCAGCCAGAACGTTCTCAGCCACGCGGATCTGCTCGGCCTTGGAGGCGTTGGCAGCAGAGCCGGAGCCACCGTAAGCAGCCCAAGTGGAGGGGGAGAACTGCAGGCCACCGGAGTAGCCGTTACCGGTGTCGATGGACCAGTTGCCGGAGGACTCGCACTGCGCAACGGCATCCCAGTCAACGGCGTTGGCGGGAGCGGAGGCACCAGCCAGGGCGAAGCCGCCCAGAACGGTGGCGGTGCCGGCAACGATGGTCTTCTTGAAGTTCTTGTTCACAACTAGCTCCTGTGCGGTCCCGTCCACGCTCGTGCCGTCCCCGGCGTCTTTGCGTCGCTGTCTTCCCGAATCAGTTGGATCGAGGTTCAGGCGTTGCTCGCAGACAGCGATGACGGTTGAGCAACACCCGGGATTCGTTGGTGTTGATCCGGCATGGAGCCAGATCTGGGGTGAATCCCCTTGGCCGGGGAGTCCCCGTGGGAAGTTCGAAGATCACGTTACAGTAACGATTTTGAAACTGTCACCCCCTGGGGGCTGTGATCCGAGTCAAACTGGAAGGTTGTGCTCGCATTTGCATGGAAACAACCGGGCAATGCGGCCCTCACAGCTCGGACCTGATCCCGCACAAATGGGCTGAACACCCCGCGAAATCAAGGTAACAAGACCATAACAGCCGGATCACGGAATGGTCACGACCTTTGTGACCGACTCCACGCCGCATTGTCGACATGTCCCCAAATGTGGGGTACGTCACAGGTGATCAGCGGCGTGTCTCATCCCAGAACCCAGCTCAGAACTCAGTCCTGAGCCACTGCGTCCGCGGCCGAGACGGCATCCGCACCGCCCTCCAGCAAGGCCTGGAACCCGGCCTCGTCCAGGACGGGCACGCCCAGGGACTCTGCCTTCTCCAGTTTGGAGCCTGCGGAGGCTCCCGCCACCAGGAAGTCGGTCTTCTTGGACACGGATCCAGAAGCTTTGCCGCCGCGGACCAGGATGGCTTCCTTGGCGGAGTCCCGTGAGAAGTTCTCCAACGTTCCGGTGACCACCACGGTCAGGCCCTCCAGGACCTTGGGGGTGGAGTGATCAACCTCGTCCTCCATCCGCACGCCAGAGGCGGCCCAGGTGTCCACGATCTCCTGGTGCCAAGGTTCTGCAAACCACTCGCTGACCGCACGCGCGATGGTGGGCCCCACCCCGTCCGTGGCAGCAAGGTGCTCCTCCGTTGCACTGCGAATGCGATCCATGGAGCCGAAGGCTGTGGCCAAGGACCTGGCGGCCGTGGGGCCCACGTGACGGATGGACAGTGCCACCAGGACCCGCCACAGAGGTTGCTGCTTGGCCTGTTCGAGTTGATCGAACAACCGCTTGGTGTTGGCGCTGGGCACGGATTCCTTCTTGGCCGTGGCCTTGGTCCAGAAGTAGGGCACCAGCTCCGTGGCCCCTTCCCCTGCCGATTTTCCGCGCTTGGGCCGGGTGATCATGACCTCAGCCAGGTCATCCGGCGTGAGGTCAAAAAGCTGGGCTTCCGAGGTCAGCGGCGGCGTGCCTGAGTCCGGGGCGGTCAACGCCTTGGCGGCTTCCTCCCCCAGTGCCTCGATGTCGAAAGCTCCGCGGCCGGCCGCGTAGAACACGCGCTGGCGCAGCTGTTCAGGGCAGGATCGGGAGTTTGGACAGCGGATGTCCACGTCCCCCTCCTTGGCCGGTGCCAACGTGGTGCCACAGGACGGACACTGGGTGGGCATCACGAATTCGCGTTCACTGCCGTCCCGCAGCGCCACCACCGGTCCCACGATCTCCGGGATGACGTCCCCGGCCTTGCGCAGCACCACGGTGTCCCCGATCAACACGCCTTTGGCCTTGACCACGTCTTGGTTGTGCAAGGTGGCCATGGACACCGTGGACCCTGCCACGGTGACCGGCACCATGATCCCGAACGGGGTCACCCGTCCAGTGCGCCCCACGCCTACGGCTATATCCAATAGTTCAGTAAAGACTTCCTCCGGAGGGTATTTGTAGGCCACCGCCCACCGCGGAGTGCGGGAGGTGTGCCCCAGTTGCCGCTGGGTGGAACGGTCATTGACCTTGACCACAATGCCGTCAATCCCGTGGACCAGGCTGTGGCGTTTGTCCCCATACTCCTGGATGTAGTCCAAGATCTGATCCACGGAGGTGAAGACCTGTGAGTAGGGGCTCACGGGCAAACCCCAGGCCCGCATGTGGTCATAGACCTCAGACTGCTGGGTGATCTCCAGCCCGGTGGCCGCGCCGATGCCATGGACGTACATGGACAGTGGCCGCTTGGCGGTTTCGGCAGGGTCCTTCTGGCGCAGGGAGCCCGCGGCTGAGTTTCGCGGATTGGCAAAGGGAGGTTTGCCCTCCGCCACGCGCTCCTGATTGACCCGTTCAAAGTCCTGGGTGGAGATGAAGATTTCCCCGCGGATCTCGATTTCCTCAGGGATCTGCTCCCCGGTGAGCTGTGCGGGGATGGTCTTGATGGTCTCCACGTTATGCGTGACGTCCTCCCCGGTGGTGCCGTCCCCACGGGTGGCAGCGCGCACCAGGCGTCCCTGCCGGTACAGCAGGTTCACGGCCAGGCCGTCGATCTTCAGCTCCGTGAGCCACTCGAGGTCAGGGGCGCCGTGCAGGGCGGCCACGGACGATTCCGCACGAGCAAGCCACGCAACAAGTTCCTGGATGGAGAACACGTCCTCCAGGGAGTACATCTTCTCCAGGTGCTTGACCGGAGCGAAAGCAGCAGAGACCTCGCCCCCGACCTCCTGTGTAGGTGATTCGTTACTTCGTAGGACAGGATATGAGACCTCGAACGCGCGCAGTCGCTTGAATAAGTAGTCATACTCTGCGTCAGAGATGGTGGGCGCATCACGGTCGTAATACGCAGCGCGGGCTGCTCGAATCTCTTCTATCAGCGACGCGTATTCTTGCTGGTCCTGATCTGAGGGGCGATCGGTCCGGGGAGTCTCAATCTGGGTGCTCACGCAGCCATTGTGGACCACACCTCTGACAACACAACTGCCCGGACCGATCACTCACCGCTGCACCGTCAAGGTGGCGTGCGGCTTGCGCTTCTTGGCGTTCCACACCGTCACGGTGGCCTCCCGCAGGCCCTCTGCCCGGCCCGTGCGGTCAACCGCCACAGCCACGGAACTGGGCAGCACCAACGGCGTGTGGAACTCAACCTCCCAGGTCATGGGGGCTTGGGCACCCACCATGGCCAGGGCGCGGGAGGCGGTGTACATCCCATGGGCAATCGCACCCTTCATGCCCAGTGCCTTGGCGCTGGGCCCACTGAGGTGGATCGGATTGACGTCCCCGGAGACTGCTGCGTACCGCCGCCCCGTGTCCGCACCCAAACTCCAGCGCGCTGTGGGGACAGGTGGTGTGAATTCCGGGCGCTGCTGGCTCTCACCGGAGGCTGTTTCTCCCCCGGCCTCCGAACTCAGCTGGACACCTCGTGCCAGATACACGGAGCGCCCGGTCCACACGGGCTCCACCATCCCGGCACCACGGGCGTCGTCGTCGTTGCCCCGCGGACTGCGCCGCAGTTCGACGACGACGTCCACCGCCGCCCCGGCCCGATGCTTCCGCAGATCCTGTGCCCACACGGTGACGTCCAAGGACTCCCCTACCAGCACCTGTTGGGTGTGATGGACGTGATTGGACAAATGGACCAGCCCAACGGTGGGCAGAGGGAAGTCATCGCGGGTGAGCAAGGCCATGGCGGCGGGGAAGGCCAAGGCGTGGAGGTAACCGCTGAAGGCGACCTCACGGCCCTTCTCATCCACCCGAACCGGGGCCTCCACCACCTGGCAGAAGGCAGAGTTGCCGTGGGCCTCCACCTTCACCCCGGGGACCTGGATCTGGATGTTGGGCAGGCGGAGGGTGGTCCGGCGTCGTGTGGCACCGGAACGCCCGGGCAGGGGAAGTGGAGTGCTGCGCAGAGCACGCCGGACTCCGGCCGTGGCACCGCGGCCCACCAGTTGCCCTGCCGCCTTGGCGTACATGCCGCCCAGGGAGGGCATGGACTCCAACAGGATCTTTTGACGGGCAGGCTGCAGATCATGGGCACTCATCTCAGGCACCCACCAAGTTCTGACCGCACACCCGCAACGTCTGACCACTGATACCCGCGGCGGAATCAGAGAGCAGGAAGGCAATTGCCTCTGCCACGTCCAGCGGCAGCCCACCTTGCTGCAGAGAGTTCAGACGGCGGGCCACCTGGCGGCGAGCCAGCGGAATCTTGGCCGTCATCTCCGTCTCGATGAACCCCGGCGCCACGGCATTGGCCGTTCCACCGCGGGCAGCAAGAATCGGGGCCAGACCGGCCACCATGCCCACCACACCGGCCTTGGAGGCCGCGTAGTTGGTTTGACCGCGGTTGCCCGCCACACCGGAGGTGGAGGCCAGGCCCACCACGCGCAACCCATCAGCCATGGGATCAGCCAGCAACTGCTCCGTGATCCGCAAGGGCGCCTCTGTGTTGACTGCCAACACGGAGGCAAATTTGGCTTGGTCCATGTTGGCCAGCATCTTGTCCCGGGTGATGCCGGCGTTGTGGACAATGCCGTCCAGCCGACCATAGCGGGAGCGGCAGTGCTCCAGGATGCGCTGACCTGCATCCTCTGCCGTCACGTCCAAGCTCAGCGACGCCGTTTCCAACTCATTGGCCAGGGTGGACAACGGCTGGCCTGCAGCGGGCACATCCACCGGCACCACGTGGGCACCCTGGGTGTGCAGCAGCCGTGCGATCTCCTCCCCGATGCCGCGTGCCGCCCCGGTAACCACCACAACGCGCCCGGACAGCGGAGTTTCGCCCTGAGGCGCCTGCACCAGATCGGCGGGCCCCTGGTCCGTGCCCACCACCAGGAACTGGCCGTCCACGAACGCACTGCGGCCTGAGAG
>NZ_JROX01000134.1:0-20334 GCF_000800955.1 Kocuria sp. ZOR0020 | reverse complement strand
TGAGCCCCGAGTGGGCGCAGGCAGTGGTCAGTGAGTCCTTCCCGCCGCTGCAGCCCGGTACCCGTGCGCGCTTGTTGACTTCCGTGCCGGGCACAGCAGGGACCGTGCGCGTGCCATTCGTCTCCGAGCACGACGACGGCCCCGTGCCCCGGTCCTTTGTGGATCGGATGGTCAAGGGGCCGTTGGCTTCCTGGACGCACACTCACACGTTTGCCGATCCGGACACCAGCACAGGATCAGGCCGGGATGCCAGTGAGGCCTGTGTGGTCCATGACCGCATCCAGTACCAGGCCGTTCCTCAGAAGTTGCGCGGTCTCAGCTCGGCCGGGGACACATTCGCAGGGGCTTTCACCCACCGTGCCATGCACTCCACCTTGGCCAAGACCTTTGCCGACCGCACGGAGAGATTGCGTGCTGATCTGGCATTCCAGACTCAACTGGAACAGCGTTTCGGCCAGCAGGAGCTGAACATTCTGATCGGCGGAGCCTCCGGGCTGGTGGGTTCCCAAGTTGCTGCATTGTTGTCCACCGCAGGTCATCAGGTCCGTACGTTGGTGCGGGGGCGGCGTCGTCGTGAAGATCAGGTCCAGTGGGACCCGGCCAAGGGGATCCTGGATCCCAGTGCTGTGGTCTGGGCAGATGTGGTGATTCATCTGGGAGGTAAGTCCATTGCCACCCGGTTCACGGAATCCAACAAGCAGGAGATCCTGAACTCGCGCATTGAGAGCACACGGCTGATTGTTGAGTCCTGTGCCGCCTTGGACGCGGCAGACCGACCACAGGCTTTCATCTGTGCCTCTGCCATCGGTGCCTACGGCACGGACCGCGGAGACGCCTTGCTCAGCGAGAAAGACGATTTCGGGGACGGGTTCCTGGCTGAGGTCTGCCAGCAGTGGGAATCGGAAGCGGCACGAGTCCAGGAGCTGGGCATGCGGTGGGTCTCCATCCGCACGGGCATTGTGCTTTCCAGCCTGGGTGGGGTTTTGAAATTACAACTTCCCCTGTACCTGGTCGGCGCCGGCGGGCCCCTGGGCAGTGGTCAGCAGTGGTTCTCCTGGGTGTCCCTGGATGACATCGCCAGTATGTACGCGTGGGCCGCGGTGGATGAGTCCGTCACCGGGCCGGTCAATGCCGTGGCACCGGAGCCTGTGCGGCAAAAGGAGTTCGCCAAGGTCCTGGGCAAGGCACTGCGGCGGCCTGCTGTGCTGCCCGTGCCGTCATTCGGTCCGGCGGTGCTGCTGGGGCGGGACGGCGCCAAGGAATTGGCCCTGGCCAACCAGCGGGTGACCCCGGAGGCACTGGAAACAGTGGGCTTCCCGTTCCGGCACCAGCGATTGTCCGAGGCCCTCGAATGGACATTGCCCCCGCGTTGAGTTGGTGCGTCGGAGCTCAGTCCTGTTGGACGGGCGGTGCCAAACGCAGCCAGTTTTGCCGGGTCAGCTCCGCTGCCGTGGACACGTGACCCTCTTGCAGTGCGTGCATGATGGCACGGTGCTGGTCGGGGGAGTCGGAGCCCGTCAGGGACCCGACATGCAGAAATTCACGACGCCGCAGCGTGGCCGTCACTGATTCCAGGTGCTGCCCAATCAACGGGTTGCCGCAGACCTGCACCGCCACGTCGTGGAAGGCGTCATCAGCGTCAATGGCCTCAGACGCGCATGATAACCTGCGACTGTGCTGGGAGTCGTCCCCGGGTGCTGCACAGTGTCCAGTGCGGTGGTCAAGGCCTGGTTGGCTCGTTCCATCTCCGCAAAATCCTCCGGTCCCAGCGTGGGTGCTGCCAGCGTGATGGCCAGGGCATGCAGTTCTGCTGCCACCTGCTGGGCGTGCCGGACGGCGTCGTCGTTCTCCGGGGCCACCATGGTGAGCCGCCCCGGGGTGGCCACCACCAGTCCGGCGCGCTCCAGACGTAGCAGCGCCTCACGGATGGGTGTGCGGGAGACCCCCAACCAGTCGCTGAGTTCGGCATCACGCAGCTTTTCCCCGGGTTGGAGATCGCCGCGGATGATGGCATCACGCAGGCTGCGGTAGACGTCGTCTCGCAGCAGCGAGCGTTGGTGAAGGCCACGGGTCTGGGGAACGGGCATGGATCCTCCGGCAGTGGGAAAACGTCCTTGACAGTCTAAACCGCCGATACGCAATATATTGCATATCGAAAGTGACACCCGGCGAGCAAGAGTCCCTCATGGCCATCACCGATTTCCCCCGCTACCCGCTGACATTCGGCCCCAGCCCGATCCATCAGCTCAAGAATCTGACCGCCCACCTGGGTGGTGCCCAGATCTGGGCCAAGCGTGAGGACGTCAACTCCGGGTTGGCCTTTGGTGGCAACAAGACCCGCAAGCTGGAGTGCATCGTCCCAGACATCCTGGAATCCGGTGCCGACACCTTGGTGTCCATTGGCGGCTACCAGTCCAATCACACCCGGCAGGTGGCAGCGGTTGCGGCTCACCTGGGGCTGAAGGCCCGCCTGGTCCAGGAGAAGTGGGTGGACTGGAATGACCCCGTCAATGACAAGGTGGGAAACATTCAACTGTCCCGGATCATGGGCGCTGACGTCCGGTTGGATCCGGCTGGTTTTGACATCGGCATCCGATCCAGCTGGGAAAACGCCCTGGGTGAGGTGGAGGAGACCGGTGGCAAGCCCTACCCCATCCCGGCCGGTGCCTCCGAACACAAGTACGGCGGCCTGGGATTCGCCAACTGGGCCTACGAGTGGCCCAGCAGGAGGAGGAACTGGGCGTTTTCTTCGACACGATTGTGGTGTGCACCGCCACCGGTTCCACACATGCCGGCATGATCGCAGGCTTTGCCGCGCTGGAAGAGGCCGGTGGGCGTGCGCGACGAGTCCTGGGAATCGATGCCTCAGCCACCCTGGAGAAGACCCGGGACCAGGTGGGCCGCATTGCCCGCAACACGGCCGAGCTGATCGGTCTGGGCCGTGAGATCCGCCAGGAGGAAATCACTGTTCTGGAGGGATGGGCCGGAGACCTGTACGGCATTCCGGTGGAGTCCACCGTGGAGGCCATCCGGACAACAGGCCGCCTGGAGGGCGTGATCCTGGACCCGGTGTACGAAGGAAAGTCCATGGCGGGGCTCATTGATCTGGTCCGTGAGCAGCAGATCCCGGCCGATTCCAACGTCCTTTACGCTCACCTGGGAGGACAGCTGGCGCTGAACGCCTACTCCTCGATCTTTGCGGACTGAACCCGGTCAGGACTGAACCCGGTCAAAGGAGACCACCATGACTCAGGACCCCACCTCCTCCCATCCGGTAGAGCAGGATGAAGCACAGTTCGAAACCGGCACCCAGGTCAACCCGCCCAGTGTGAACTCCCGGCCGCTGTCAGCCGGAGTGTCACTGGATGGATCCGTGTTGGATGAGATCGCCCAGCGGGTGCTGTGGTTGTCCACCGCCATGATTGATGCCGCCAACCGTGGCCGTGCCAATCATGACGGTGTGAAGGTGGGTGGGCACCAGTCGTCGTCGGCGTCCATGGTGGGGATCATGACCGCCTTGTGGTTCTCCTGCCTGACATCCAAGGATCGGGTGTCGGTCAAGCCCCATGCCTCTCCGGTGCTGCATTCAATCAACTACCTGTTGGGGGACTTGGACGAGCCCTACCTGCCCACGTTGCGTGGCAAGGGGGGTCTGCAGCCTTATCCGTCCCGTGCCAAGGACCCGGACACCGTGGATTTCTCCACCGGATCCGTGGGAATCGGTGCCACCGCACCCGTGTGGGCGGCGTTGTCCCACCGCTACCTGCGCGACCGCTTCCCGGACACCCCGGAAGGTGGCCGATTCATCTCCCTGCTGGGAGATGCGGAGATGGATGAGGGGGCGGTGTGGGAAGCGATCATTGACCCAGAGGTGCGCCAGCTGGGTGAAGTGGTGTGGATCGTTGACCTGAACAGACAGTCCCTGGACCGGGTGATTCCCGATGTGCAGATCCAACGGTTGCAGGGCATGTTCGCCGCAGCCGACTGGCAGGTGTTGACCTGTACGTGGGGTAGTCGTTTGGAGGCTTTGTTCGCCCAGCCCGGTGGTCAGGCGTTGCGTGAACGCATGACGCAGATGCCCAACGAGGAATACCAGCGCATCCTGCGTTCCCACCCGGATGAGGTGCACGAACGTCTGCTGGCAGGCGTTGAGGACCCGGAAGGCAGCGGGCTGGCCGAGTTGGTCAACGGCCTCAGTGCGCGCGAGCTTGCCGAAGTGGTGCGGGATCTGGCGGGGCACGACGTCGAGCAACTGATCCAGGCCTTCCAGCAGATCGATGACACCCGGCCCACGGTGATCTTTGCCTACACCATCAAGGGCAAGGGATTGGCCACTGAAGGGCACCCGAACAACCATTCGGCACAGCTCACCGGTGAGCAGATGCACGAGCTGGCACAGCTGTCCGGCATGGACCTGGATCACCCCTGGCAGAGATTCGATCCGGACTCCCCAGCAGGTCAGGCCTGTGCACAGACGGCGGACCGGTTGCGCCGCGATCCTGTGCCGTCCCCGGCTGCGTTGGCTGTACCCGCGGAGCTGGAGTGGAATCACAAGGCCGTGACCTCCACCCAGGCCACACTGGGGCGTTTTCTCTCAGACCTGAAACGGGCAGCTCCTGAAGTGGCGGATCGAGTGGTCACGGTCAGTCCGGACGTTGCCACCTCCACCAACCTGGGTGGGTGGATCAACAAGACCGGCGTGTGGTCCCTGACCGAGCGCGCCGACTGGTTTGCTGACGACCGTGAACGCGTGCTGCGGTGGCAGGAGGACGCTCAGCGCGGCCAGCACATAGAGCTGGGGATCGCGGAGGTCAACTTGGTGGGCCTGGCCGGTGAACTCGGCGCCACCTTTTCCCGCTGGGGCCAGCCCCTGATCCCCGTGGCCACCATTTACGACCCCTTCATCAACCGTGCCCTGGAGCCCTGGACGTTCGGGATCTACGCCGGTGGCCGGTCGATTCTGGTGGGCACACCATCTGGGGTGACCCTGGCTCCGGAGGGTGGGGCGCACCAGTCCTTCAACACCCCTTCCGTGACCATGGAAATCCCAGGCGTCACCAGCTGGGAACCGGCCTTTGCGCAGGACCTTGAGTGGACCCTGTTGGAGGCCATGCGCAGCCTGCACGCACCGGATGGCACATCCGCTTACTTCAGGCTCTCCACCCGTCCTGTGGACGAGTCCCTGGCACGGCTCCCGGAGGACGGTGTGCTGCGGGAACGACGACGCCGCGACGTTCTGGCCGGTGGATACCGCATCGCCGAACACCCTGCCTACGAGGACGCCGTGACCTTGGTGGGGGTGGGGGCCATCATGACGGAGGTCTGTGCCGCTGCTGAGACCTTGGAACGCCTCGGCATCCGTGCCGGGGTGATCTGTCTGACCAGTCCAGGCAAGGTCTACGAGTCATTGCGAACACGCCATGCCTTGGAGAACCGTGGGTCGGGGATCGCGGAGAAACTGTTCCCGGGGGAGATCCCCACGCCGTTGGTCACCGTGCACGACGGACACCCGCACACCCTGAGCTTCCTGGCCGGCGTCCGTGGGGACCGCATGACCAATCTGGGGGTCACCCAGTTCGGGCAGGCATCCTCCGTGCAGGACGCCTACCGGTTCCACGGGATCGATGCGGACTCGATCGTCTCCGCAGCCTTGAATGCCGTGGGCCGGTAGGCGCGTTGCGTCACTGGGTCTGTGCATCCCTGGGTCCGGTGCGTTAGTGGGCCTGGTGACTCACTGGCCTGAGTAGTGCACCGGGGAGTTCGGCCCCAGCGGGAGGTCCAGGGCGTACCACCCCAGGGACATCGCGGTCCACGTGGCAAGGAACGCGATGGAGTACGGCAGCATGGTGGCGATCAGTGAGCCGATCCCGATCTTCTTGTCGTAACGCTGGGCCACCGCAATGATCAACGCAAAGTAGGGCAGCAGCGGGCTCAGGATATTGGTGGCCGAATCGGACACTCGGTAGGCGGCCTGGGTGAACTCGGGGGAGACTCCCAACTGCATCATGATGGGCACCATCACCGGGGCCAGCATGGCCCACTTGGCAGAAGCTGATCCCACGAACAGGTTGATCACGGCCACGAATGCCATGAACGCCAGCAACAGCGGGATGCCCGTCATGTTGATGGAGTCCAGGAACTCCGCACCGGAGACGGAGACCAGCAGACCCAAGTTGGACTCGTTGAAGTAGGCAATGAACTGACCAGCCGTGAAGGCCATGATCAGGAACACGGACATTCCTGCCAGGGTCTTGGAGATCTCCGTGACCGCATCCGTGTCACTGCGCACCGACTTTGTCACCACGCCGTACACCAGCCCCGGGATGAAGAACGCGATGATGATGATGACCACCAGGGAATCCATGAACGGTGACTGAACCACTGCACCGTCTTCCCCGCGCAACAGACCGTTGCTGGGCACAATCAGCAGGGCCAACAGCACCAGGGTCACCACCAGGGCCACACCTGCTGCCACCAGGCCCTTCTTCTCCACACCGGACACGGACATGTCGTCGTCGCCGTCCATGCCCACCACACCCTGGCCGGTCCAGGGACCAAGCCGCGGTTCCACGATGTACTGGGTGACCAGGGTGCCCACAATGGTCAGCAGGAACGTGGAGGCAATGATGAACCAGTAGTTCATGGCAAGGTTCATGCCCTCGGCATAGGTGGGGTCAACGGTGGCTGCGGCCTCGATGGTCAGCTCGCCCAGCATGACGTCCGTGCCGGACAACAACAGGTTGGCGCTGAAGCCGGCTGACACCCCGGCGAATCCGGCTGCGATTCCGGCCAGCGGGTGACGCCCCACGGCCATGAACAAGATGGCAGCCAGAGGCGGCAGGACAACGTAACCGGCGTCCGAGGCCACCGAGGACATCACGCCTGCAAACACGATGCCCAGCGTCACCAGGGACTTGGGAATGGCCAGGATGAACGACTTCAACACCGTTCCGATCAGCCCGGACTGTTCCGCCATGCCGATCCCGATCATGGTGGCCAGCACCACGCCAAGGGGCGCGAAGTTGATGAAGTTCTCCACGGCTGAGGTGAACATCCACTGCACACCATCGCGGGAGAGGAGGTTAAAGATCTCCACCTGGGAGCCGTCCACGGGGTTGGCCACGCTCACCCCCGCGCGGGCAAAGACCCAGGACAGAACGACGACGACCGCCGCCAACAGCGCAAACAGCGTGGCCGGATGCGGAAGTTTGTTGCCCGCGATCTCAATCCCATTGAGCAGTGACTGGAACGGGCGGCGTTTTCTGCGTTGTTTCGAGTTTTCCTGAGCATCGCCGTCGGGCTGCTCAGGCTGCGGGGCGGGGGTTTGGGCGTCGTGTGCCGCGGTGCTCATGGGGTCCCTCCACTGTTGTGGTGCGGTGGAGGGCTCCATACTTCCACGGGGCGGGGGTCCGGCGCACGGCGGTGGGGGTCGTGAACCCCCTCCGGCGCCTAGTGGGACTGGTGCTGGTCGGCTCCCTCATGGCCCTGGGTGGGCCTGCGCGCCGGTGGAGCAGCCAGACTGGCCAGCAGCCGCAGCTTCTCCTCGTTCACGCTGCCGGGTTCGGCCGTGTAGAAGGAGAGGTCATGCTGCGCTCGCTTGCCGACGGGTAGCTCCACCGACTGAAAGGCAAGTTCAACGCAACCGATCTGCGGGTGGTCCAGAGCCTTGGTGCCCTCGTGCCGGATGCGGATGTCATGAGATGCCCAGAAGGTGCTGAATTCGGTGCTGGCCGTGCTGAGCTCGCCGATCAGTTCGCGCAGTGCCTTGTCATGGGGCTCCCGGCCGGCCTCAGCCCGCAAAAGCGCCACCGTGGCCGCCGCGCCGGCCTCCCAATCGACAAAGAAGTCCTTGGAGCTCTCGTCCAGGAAGTGGTACCGGGCAAAGTTGGGTCTGCCGTGGTCACGGGCAGTGGGGCTTTGGAACATGGGCGCGTGCAGGGCCCGGCCCAGAGGGTTGGACCCGATCACATCCAGGCGCCCGTTGCGCACGAATGCCGCTGACATGGTGATCGAGTCCAACATCCACTGCACCTGGGGCGCCAATGAGATTTCACGACGACGAACCGCCCTCCGATGCGCCGGCTTGGCGGCCTGGGCGAGGTCATGGAGGTAAGTGCGTTCGTCGTCGTCAAGTCTCAGGGCCGCGGCAACGGCGTCCAGAACTTCATCTGAGACACCCGCGATGTGGCCCTTTTCCAGCTTGGTGTACCACTCGGTGCTGACCCCGGCCAGCACGGCAACTTCCTCCCGGCGCAACCCCGGGACGCGGCGTCGCGCACTGGTGGGCAGCCCCACCTGATCAGGGGTGAGCTTGGCCCTGCGGGTGGCAAGGAAGTCGCGAATGTCTGCGCGGTTGTCCATGTCCCCAGCCTACGAGCGTGCCGCACGCGGATGGGGGTGGATGTTCTACCCCCATAAACCAGACCTGTTGTGCAGGCGCTCGCGGCAGTGCAATGGAAAACGAACCAGCCTGCCCCGACCCCTGTGAGGACTGACTTGATGAACACCCCAGCACCTATGGACTCAGGCAGCGGTGGCAGCCGATACGCCGAGCCAACCCACAGTGAACGCCTTCCTCTGGTGGTCTACATCCTGGCGCTGGGTACGTTCCTGATGCTCACCACTGAATTCGTGATTGCCGGGATCCTGCCCGAAATAGCTGGTGACCTGGATCTTTCTCTGGCCCAGGCGGGCTCTCTGATCACAGTGTTTGCGGTGGGCATGGTGGTTGGCGCCCCGCTGCTTGCGCTGGCCACCATGCGCCTGTCCAAAAAGCTCACGTTGTTGATTGCGCTGATCGTGTTTGTGGTGGGACACATGGTGGTTGCCCTCAGCTCAGACATGACGGTTCTGATGACGGCCCGATTCGTCACTGCACTGGCCACCGGGGCTTTCTGGGCGGTTTCTGCTGTGGTGGCCGGTGGGTCACTGGCCACGGTGTTGGGCGTGCCGATCGGTGCGTTCATTGCCCAACATGTGGGCTGGCGTGGGACCTTCTGGGTGTTGGCGCTGGCAGCTGCTGTGGCCGTGGTGTCCATCGCCCGTTTGGTGCCCACGGACACGCCACCGCCCAAGGAGGAGTCAGTGTTCCGGGGGCTTGTTGATCTGCGCTCGCCCCGACTCTGGCTGGTTCTGGCTGCCTGCCTGACCACCACCGGTGGCGTACTGGCCACCTACTCCTACGTCACCCCCATCCTCACCGATCAGGCCGGATTGTCGGCTGGGCTGGTCCCGTTGGTGCTGGCCGGATTCGGCATCTGTTCGTTCTTTGGCACCCTGCTCGGCGGGCGGTTGGGGGATACCAGGCCGCATGCGGTGATCATCGTGACCCCCATGGTCAGCACCGTGGTGCTGCTGGCCATGGCCTTGTTCACGGGAGCCACGGCGGTCACGGTCACCCTGGTGGTGCTTTTGGGTGCCTTCGGGCTCAGCGCCAACAGCGTGCTGATCCACCTGGCAGTCAGTCACGCCGGCCGTGCGGCCACGTTGGGATCCGGGCTGGCCGTGGCCGCCTTCAACGCCGGCACCGCCATCGGCACCACGGTTGCCGGGGCAACCCTGGCGGGCCCGCTGGGACTCTCCGGGCCGGCCACGGTGGGCGCTTCCATTGTTGTCCTGACCTTGATCCCGGCCGTCACGCTCGGGGTTCTGGCACGACGACGGCGGGCCGTGACTGCGGCGTCGTAATCCTGGTGTTGCGGGCGCAGGGTCCTGTGGGCGATGAGGGGCTGCAATCTCACCAGGTGCTACGGAAGTGCTACATTCGCCGTATGAGGACGATCAGCCAGCGCGAGTTGCGCAATGACAACGCCAAGGTCATGCGTGAAGTGGCTCAGGGGGCCAGCATCCGGGTGACCAGCCGTGGTGTCCCTGTGGCTGTGATCAGACCGATCACCGAACAACCGCATCAAGTGCTCGCGGAGTTGGTGGTCCGGGAGGGCAGCGGCGCCATGGAATTTCCCACCGGTGTCCACGTGGCACGGCCCACAGCAGATGCGCTGGCGGAGCTGCGGGGCGACCGGTGATACTGCTGGACACCTCCGCCTTGGCCAAACTGCTGGTGGAGGAAGCGGAGTCTGCGTTCCTCCGGGCCGAGTTGAGTCGACTGGCGGGTTCCGCGGAGCCCATGGTGGTCTCAACGATTGCCACCGTGGAGTTGCGCCGTTTGGCCATTCGGCTCGGAGTGGACCAGGACAAGGTTGAACCTGTACTGAGGCCGTTCACCGTGCTGCGGTTGACCGAAGGCGTCTTGCACCTTGCCTCCCGGATACCCGCGCAGCATCTGGGCACGCTTGACGCGTTGCACATCGCCACGGCGCTGACGGTTGAGGCCGATCGCCTGTTGACCTACGACGACCGGCAGGCCGCAGCCGCCGTGAACGAGGGACTCACGATTTTGCGACCCGATCCAGCCAGTCCATGATGAAGGCTTCCGTGAGCCGCGGGCGTTCGATCTGCAGCAGGTGTCCGGCGGCGTCGAGCACCGCGTACGTGGCTCGCGGGTAATGCTCCAGCAGATCCCACTGGTCCTGTCAGCTTTGCCTGCTCAGCCGCAGGGCGTCGGTGCCGACGTCGTCGAACAGGTTTCGGATGCTCACGGGATCGAGGCGTTCACCACGCTCGGCTCGTTTCGAGAGCATGGTGAGAGGAAAGACCACGCTGTCGGTTCGAGCATCGGCCACCAGACAGGGGTCAGTTCCGTACTCGTCCGTGATTTCACCCCACGGCAGACCGACGGCCATACCGAGGGCGTCCCCGAACACGACGCCCAGTGCCTGCTACCCCGTGGTGTTCTCCAGGTCCAGTTGTTGGGCCACGGCCCCGACGACGGCCAGCTTGGTGTCCACGTCGGTGTCGAAGGCTGTGGCCGTGCCGGGGTTTGCGATCAGGCCCCGGACCCATTGGCGGTGGTTCTCCAGCGTGTCGGCCCACTCACTGACCTGTCCGATGTGTGCTCTCCCGTCCATGATCGGGAGCCTACTGGGTGGGGGAGTCGCTGGGCTGCAGTCGACAGCACTGATGACCTGTACCTAGTACTGCCTGATCGACCGACCTGCCACACCACTGCGGACGTCCAGCACACGGTTGTCTCGTCCAGAATTCTGCGAACCGAGCTGACCCGGGTGCTGCGTCGTGAGGGTCTTCCTGTGTCTCGGTGGGACGAGCTTCTCGACGTCCTGGCCCTGGTGCCGGTCACCGAAGGCGTGCTGGCTGTAGCGGATTCGATCGAACGTCTCCTCAAGGCCCTTGACGCCATCCATGTGGGGTCAGTGATCCCCTCCGGACGCGATGCCACCATCGTCAGCCACGACACAACGATGCGGAGCGTTGCTACTTCCCTGGCTACCGAACGCTAGACCCACTCGAGGAGTTAGGTGACGTCCTCCGGCCGGTCGGAAGAGGACCGAGTCCAGGGATCGGGTGCGCTGACCACTGGCGGCGCTCTGGTCAGCGCCGTGACGCATCAGTGACACATGAAACCCGTAGGTCGAGCGACACCGTGGGTATTTCCCCCTGGTGAAAGCAGTGGAGCTAAGGGGAATCGAACCCCTGACCCTTTCATTGCGAACGAAACGCTCTACCAACTGAGCTATAGCCCCGCACGCCCCGGCAGCTGACCGGATGCGTTGCGGCCCATGCTACGCCTGACCCCGGGGCCCCTCCACTCGCGGACCATGCCGGAGCGCGTTCACCCGGCCCACTACGCTGGTGCCCATGGATCAGGACACTTCAGTTGAGCCCACGGACACACCGGACGCTGAGCAAGTCGGCTCCGTGGAGGCCGACCAGGCCGCTGAGCTCACGGAGACCGGCCCCACTCTGCGTGTTGCCTACGAGACCGGCATGATGCCCGCCAAGTGGTTCGACCGCTGGCGTGACCGCCTGCCCGGTGCCCGCCTGGTGGACACACAGGTGGAATCGGGTACGTGGTCTCAGATCCTGGGGCAGACCCAGGACGTGGCTCTGATCCGCCTGCCGGCCCACCCCAAGCCCGGCAGCCAGGACCTGGAGGGCCTGCGCGGACACCACCGCGCCGTGCCCGCTTACCAGGAACTTCAGGTGGCGGTCCTGCCGATCGACCACGAACTCACCCTCCTGGATGACCTCAGCATCGCCGACCTTGCCGACGAACGCTTGGTCCACGACCTCTCCGACCTTCCCGAACACCGCCCCTCACCCACGGGGGCCGGCACGGACGACGACGGCGCACCCCTCCCGCCCCTTGAAGCTCGCGGTCCCGAGGACGTCATGGAATACGTGGCTGCGGGCATCGGCCTGGCGGTGGTTCCCATGTCCATTGCCAGGTTCTTCCATCGCAAGGATCTGACGTACCGGGTGGTGGAGGACCTGCCGGGTATCGACGTCGTCGTGGTGTGGCCCCAGGATCTAGAGGAGGAGACCGAGGCCATGGTCCAGGACCTGGTGGGGGTGGTGCGCGGACGCAAGAAGGACAGCTCCCGTGGCCAGGCAACTCAGCTGGGAACGGACACCGATCCGCAGCCGACCCGGCAGAAAACTGCCAAGCCCAAGCGGGCCAAGGCCAAGGCCGGGACCACCAAACTCAAGCCGGGGGAGACAGCATCCCGCACGGCCAAGGGGACCAGTCGTGGAGATCAGCTGAAGGGCAAGCGCCTGGCCGGTGGCAAGGCCCGCCGCGGCGCCAAACCGGGCCGCCCCAGCACGCGTGGCGGGGGAGGGCGCAAGGGCCGCTGAGGTCCTGAGCCAGACGACATCATGGGGGACGTACGTTTTCAGGCCGAAGAACGTACGTCCCCCATGATCTCAACCGTCCTCGGAAGTCGCCCCAGCGGAAGTACCTGCGCCTCCACCCCCGTACAGGTCCTTTGCCGTGCCGCCGCGCACCATGGTCTGGTTGAGCAGCGGGACGGAGAGACCGTGCTGGTCCAGCATCTTCTTGACCTTCACACGCAGCACTCGGCTCACGGCCCATTGCTGGGCCGGGGCGGTCTTGACCACCACACGCACCGTCACTGACTCGCCGGTCAGGGACTCCACGCCCCAGACCTCGGGGTCATCCAGGACGTATTCGCCCACGTCGGGGTCATGTTTGATCCCGGCCAAGGTTTGGCGCAGCAGTGTGGTCATGGAGTCCAGGTCGGCGTCATAGGGCAGGGGTACGTCCAACACCGCGCGAGCCCACCCCTGGGAGGAATTGCCCACGCGCAGAATCTCCCCGTTGCGCACGTGCCACAGCGTCCCTTGGACATCCCGCACCTGCGTCACGCGCAGGCCAACGTCCTCCACCGTGCCGGTGGCTTCCCCCAGGTCCACCACATCCCCGATGCCCAACTGGTCCTCGGCCACCATGAAGATCCCTGACAGGTAGTCCTTCACCAGAGACTGCGCACCAAAAGACAACGCCACACCCGCAATGCCCGCCGAAGCGATCACCGGAGCAATGTTGAAGCCGAGTTCGGACACGATCATCAACAGGGCAATGGCCCACACCGCCAAAGTGGCCACAGAAGCCAGGACGGAACCCACGGTCTTGGCCCGCTGAGCCTGCCTCTGCCGCGCCAGTCCGGCGTCCTCCACCCACCGGGCCGCTCCCGAATCCAGTTTGCGGATCACCCGGGAGCGGGTTCCGCGCTCGATTCCGCGCACTATTCGGTGGATGATCAACCGGATCGCCGCGGAGGCAACGCCGGCGATCAGTAAGATCAGCAGGATTCGTGCTGGGATTCCCAGCCAGAATTCCCAGGACGCCATGTTCGGCATGGTTGTGCTCGCATTCGCCAAGAGGTCCACACGGACACCCTACGCAGCCCGCCTCCACGTCAACTTGGTACCGCCCGGCAGCACCCGCCGCATTCACCGTCAAGGAGCCCCATGGCCTCACCAACCCTCACCTCCACGGTCGCCACCGCATTGACGACGACGCCCGCCGCCCTCCCGGCGCAGTCCGTTTCCGAAGAATCGGGGCTGACCGGTATTGCCGGCTGGGCCGTGGACGTCATGGAAGCCATTGGGGCACCAGGTGCGGGGTTGTTGGTGGCCTTGGAGAACCTGTTCCCTCCGCTGCCCTCAGAGATCATTCTGCCGCTGGCCGGTTTCACCGCCGCCCAGGGTGGTTTCACCTTGTGGGAGGCCCTGTTCTGGACCACGTTGGGCTCCATTGTGGGTGCCATCGCGTTGTACTGGCTGGGGGCAGCCCTGGGGCGGCGTCGTCTGTACCTGATCGTGGACAAGATGCCGCTGGTGGACATCCACGACGTTGAACGCACCGAGGACTGGTTCGACAAATACGGCCCCTACACCATCTTCTTTGGCCGCATGATCCCGCTGTTCAGGTCCCTGATCTCCATTCCAGCGGGCATTGAGCGAATGCCGTTTGGCATGTTCGTGGGGTTGAGCCTGTTGGGTTCCCTGATCTGGAACACCATTTTTGTGCTCGCCGGATGGTTCCTGGGCTCCCAGTGGCACATCGCGGAGCAGTACGCCGGGGTGTTCTCCAACGTGGTGTACGTGGCCGTGGTGGTGTTTGTGCTGTGGTGGGTGATCAAGCGCATCATCCGTAACCGCAAGGGCTTGGCGGATGGAGCACGCAAAGAGACCGTGGATGAAGTGCTGGCTCGCCGTGACGCCAAGGTGGCTGCTCACGCGCAACAGGTTGCAGAACGCAAGGCGGCGCGTCGTCGTCGAGGGTGAGCGCAATGCTCGGCTGACTGGGGCAGTGCCCGGTCAGCCCATCACAGCCAGTCCTTGCGTTTGAACACCACGTACAGCACAACCCCGACCGCCAGCATGAGAACCAGTGAGTAGGCATAGCCGTACTCCCAACTGAGTTCCGGCATGTGCTGGAAGTTCATCCCGTAAATGGATCCGATCATGGATGGGGCAAACAAGATGGCGGCCCAGGCGGAGATCTTCTTGGTTTGTTCGTTGAGTTCCATGGCGGCAGCGTTCTGGCGGGCCGCGGTCAAGGTGGCGTCCAACTGCATGGCGTCATTGAGCTGGGCACGGAAGGACTCCACACGGGAGTTGACCACCAGCACGTGGTCGCGGACGTCCCGGAGCATGTGTTGCAGTTCTTGATCCGTATGCCATTTCTTGAATCCGGCCTCGAACTGATCGGCCAACAGGGTCAGGGGAGCCACTGCGCGGTGAAAAATACTGACCTGCCGCGCCAACTCGTAGATCCGCTGGGACACATCTGACTCCCCGGAGAACAGGCTGTCCTCGATCTGGTCGATGTCATCTTCCACCGCCTCCAAAATGGGGAAGTAGTCATCCACCACTTGATCGATCAGCGCGTACAGCACCGCCTCCGGGCCGCGTGCCAGCAGCTGCGGTTCACGTTCCGCACGGTGGCGGACCTTGCCCACCCCATTGGTTTCGGCGTGCCGCACGGTGATCACAAAGTTGGGTCCGGTGAACACATGGATTTCACCCAGGCGGATGGCTTCATCGGCCTCGTGGTAAGAGGCCGGGCGCAGCACGGTGAACAGCGTCTGACCGTAGCGTTCGGCCTTGGGGCGCTGGTGTGCCAGAACGGTGTCCTCCACCGCCAGATCGTGCAGACCGAACTGCTCCTTGAGTGCCAGGATCTCCGCCTTGGCGGGACGGTAGAGCCCGATCCAGGCCAGGGCGGAGTGTTCGTGATGGTGGTCAACGTCCGTGCAGGGAGTGTGTGGAGTGGGGTAGTACTCCTGGTCACCGGCGGATTGGTGATCCAGCTCCCTCAAGAGTTGGAAAGTTTCTTCCAGAGAGGCGGGGGAGGCCACCCGGCGTCCAGCTTTGTACACGGCGTTGTCAACAATGCTCACGAACCCATTATCGAGCCCAACCAGGCAGCATCCCTAAACTGGTGCGCATGGCCCCACCACCGGCAGCTCAGCCAACCCCGCCCACTGCCACGCAGTCACCCCAGACGCCCATGAACACACGCGCGGGTGCCTATGCCGTGATGGTGGAAGGTGACAGCATTCTGCTCTCCCGCTGGGTCCCGCGGATCGCCGCGTTGCAGCCCTCCTGGACCTTGCCCGGCGGTGGCATGGAACTGGGCGAGCAACCCGAGCAGACAGCGGTTCGTGAGGTCTTCGAGGAGACCGGGCACATTGTGGAATTACAAGAACTTCTGGGTGTCAGCAGCTTCTACATCGCCCCGGAACTGCGCCAGTCCGCCGGTCAAGGGCACCTGCATGCGTTGCGAGTGATTTACCGGGCCACCGTCAACGGCGGCACCTTGACTCCGGAGGTGGGCGGGTCCTCCGACGACGCCCGGTGGATTCCCCTGACTGATCTCAAAGATCTACCGGTGCTGGACCTGGTGCGGGTGGGCCTGGATCTGGCAGGCCACAACACCGAGGAGCTGGGCTTGGCCCCGGAACAACTCAAAGCAGGTACAGAACAACGCACAGCGGCCACGGAACAAGGAGCCACGGCATGAACACAGCTGCATTCAGCAAGCTTGCGCACGGCCGTCGTCGTCGTGGTGCTGCAGCCCTGGCTGCCGTGGGGCTGTTGGCACTGACCGCGTGCAATCAGGACAACGCTGCCGATCCGCAGCCCACGGCCACCGGTAGCGGTGAGCCGAGCACCGTTGTGGTGGGAATGGGCCCCACGCAGCAAAGCCGAACCGTGGCTGAGGTGTGGGCGTTGGCTCTGGAGGATTCGGGCGCGCAGGTGGAGGTCAAGGAAGTGGAAGGCGGCCGGGCGGGGTACCTGCAAGCCGTTGAGGACGGGGAGATCGACCTCTATCCGGACTACACCGGGGATCTCTACCTGGAATTGCGCGGCACCGAGCCGAGCCCGGCGGCAACCTCGACCGCTGATCCCACAGCCACCGCGGCCTCTGCATCGCCTTCCACCCCCGGAACCACGGAGAATCTTGTGAACTCCCTGGCCAACCTGCTGGGGCAGGGTCAGCAGGGGGTCACCGATGCTGACGTGGAGGCAGCGCTGGCGGACCAACTGCCCGCCGATGTCCAGATGCTCAATCCGGCGCCGGCGGAGAACAAACGGGTCCTGGCAGTCACCTCAGCCACTCAGGCCAAATTGTCCGTGAACTCCATTGCGGACCTCTCCAGGCACTGTTCGGACCTGACGTTCGGCGCGCTCACCGGTGAGGACCAAGCAGCCGTGACAGCAGCCGCCGTGGAGGACACCTACAACTGCGTTCCCGGTGAGGTCAAGGACTACAGCTCCCTGCAGGAGGTCACCCAGGCCTTGCTGGACGGTGAGATCGAGGTGGCAGGCATTCTCTCCGCGTCGCCGGCCGTGGGGGACAACTCCTTGAAGGTGTTGGATGACAACCGGGACGCGCTGGTGCCGGAACGCGTGATCCCCGTGGCCGGTGCGGATCTGCCACGCAGTGCCGTGGATGAGGTCAACAACATCACGGGCCAGTTGGACTCCGATGCCCTGGTGCTGTTGACCCGCATGACCACAGCCTCCACCCCGTACTCGCCCGAGGACGCAGCGGACTACTGGTACGGCACCGTCAGACCCTGATCTGGCCGGTGGCTCGACGCGGGTTGGATCGGCGATTGCCCGCGGACAGGGCACCGACCGCCCGGGGGTATCGTGAAAGCATGCCCAAGAAGGTTACGCAATCAGAGAAGCTTGCCAATGTCCGCTACGACGTTCGAGGCCCGGTCCTGGAACAGGCCGAGAAGATGGAGGACGCCGGTCACCGGATCCTGCGTCTGAACATCGGCAACCCAGCACCGTTCGGCTTTGAGGCACCCGATGCGGTGCTGGTGGACATGATCAAGAACCTGCCCTACGCGCAGGGCTACTCGGATTCCCGCGGCATCTTTTCCGCCCGCACGGCCGTGGTGCAGTACTACCAGACCAAGGGCATCATGAACCTCTCCGTGGACGAGGTCTTCCTGGGCAACGGTGTCTCCGAACTGATCACCCTGGCGCTGCAGGCCTTGTGCAACCCCGGGGACGAAATCCTGGTGCCCTCCCCGGACTATCCGCTGTGGACCGGAGCCACCACACTCTCCGGCGGTACGGCCGTCCACTACGTGTGCGATGAAACCGATGGCTGGAACCCGGACCTTGAGGACATCCGTTCCAAGATCACGGAGCGCACCCGCGGCATTGTGGTTATCAACCCCAACAACCCCACCGGCGCGGTGTACTCCCGTGAAACCCTCAAGGGCATTGTGGAGATCGCCAAGGAACACGAGCTGATCATCTTTGCCGATGAAATCTACGAGAAGATCACCTACGACGACGCCCAGATGATCAACCTGGCCACCCTCACGGGGGAAGACGTCCTGTGCCTGACCTTCTCCGGGCTGTCCAAGGCCTATCGGGTGGCGGGTTACCGCTCAGGGTGGATGGCCATCACAGGCCCCAACTGGAAGGCGGAGTCCTACCTGGAGGGCATCAAGCTGTTGGCCAACATGCGCATGTGCGCCAACGTCCCGGCCCAGCACGCCATTCAGACCGCATTGGGCGGGTATCAGTCCATCAATGATCTGATCCTGCCTGGCGGTCGGCTCAAGGCTCAGCGTGATTTGGCCTTTGAGCGTCTCAACGCGATTGACGGGGTGAGCTGCGAACCCGCTGACGGTGCCTTGTACCTGTTCCCCAAACTGGACGTGGAGAAGTTCAACATCACGGATGATGAACGCTTTGCGCTGGATCTGCTCAAGGAACAGAAGATCCTGGTCAGCCACGGATCGGCGTTCAACTTCAACACCCCGGACCACTTCCGGCTGGTATTCCTACCGCCTGTGGAGCAGTTGGACACGGCCCTGGACCGGATCGAGGAGTTCCTCTCCGGGTACCAGCAGGTGCTCTGAGCCGGCTACCTCCGGGAACTTTGGGCATGGATAAAGGCGCCACAGACCTTCTGTGGCGCCTTTATCCATGCCCAAAGGTGTGGGCTCAGTTCTGCGCGCCCGGAGCAGGGACCATGGTCAGCTGACCGGTGCGGGTGTCCAGTTCCATGACCTTGCGAGGTGTGCGCAGAAGCCAGAACACCAGGACGGCGAAGGCCAGGACCGTGATCCCCACGGACACACCGGTCAGGGAGATCGCCTGGTTGTAAGCCAATGAGGCCGCAGCCGTCAGATCGGCACCTGCCGGAATGGTCTGAGCCACGGAGTGGGCGCCGCCCAGGGTCTCGCGAGCAGCAGCCGCGGAGGCTGAGTCCACGTTGGCGGGCACGGCCAGGAACGCCTGGTAGAACCCGGTCACCAGGCCACCCACCACAGCGGTGCCCAGAACCGCTCCGACCTCGTACCCGGTCTCCGAGATGGCAGATGCAGCACCGGACTTCTCAACCGGTACGGAACCCACCACCAGCTCGGTGGACAGGGTGGTGGCAAAACCAATGCCCAGACCCAACACGCAGTAGGCCACCACCATGGGCCAGGAGCCGTTGTTCACGGTGGCCGCAACCACCAGGTAACCGGCTGCGGAGAGGACAAGGCCGGTGACAACCACCGTGCGCGCACCCACCTGACCGGCCCAGCGTGCCCCGAACAATCCAGACAGGATGGCCAGGGTCATGCCCGGAATGATCAGCAGACCGGCGGTGAAGGCATCAAGACCTGCCACCAGCTGCAAGTGCTGGGTGATGAAGAACAGGAAACCGAACTGCACCAGGTTGCCCATGATGTTCACCAGCACACCACCGGTGAACCGGCCGCTGCGGAACAGCGCCAGCTCCACCATGGGGTTGGCCAGGCGGTTCTGGCGTAGCACAAAGATCACACCCACGGCCAGGCCGAACACAATGGCCACCACGCCGTTGAGCACCTGACCACCCGTGGCCAGGGTCTTGATGCCGTAGACAATGGGCGTCATGGTCAGAATGGCCAGGAACGCGGAGACCACATCCAGTTTCCCGGGGCGCGGGTCCTTGGACTCCGGCAGGGCAAAAGGCGCCACCACGGCAAAGCCCAAACACACGGGAACGGCCACCAGCACTGCTGCGTGCCAGCTGAAGACCTGCATCAGGGATCCGCCCACAATGGGTCCAAGGGCCGCGCCGGCGCTGAATCCCGCCGTCCAGATGGCAATGGCGGTGCGGCGGGCGGCGTCGTCGTCGAAGATCACGCGGATCAGGGACAGTGTGGCAGGCAGGAGCATGGAGCCGAACACGGCAATGGCCACGCGGGCGGCAATCAGCATTTCTGCGGAGGTGGCCAGTCCGCCGAACACGGAGGCGCCTGCAAACCCCAGGGACCCGATGATCAGCAGCAGACGGCGGCCCACACGGTCGCCCACGGTGCCCATGGGGATCAAAAGACCTGCCAGGATCAGGGGGTAGACGTCCACAATCCACAGCAGCTGCGTGGCCGTGGGGCGCAGGTCAGCGGCAATGTCCGGCAGGGCAAAACTCAGTGC
>NZ_JROX01000133.1:0-7882 GCF_000800955.1 Kocuria sp. ZOR0020 | reverse complement strand
GTCGTCGTGTGCGGGGCAAGTGACAGACTGGTGAGGAAACCTTGCCGGGCGACGTGGCCCGGTGAGCCCACCCGGAAGGGTGCAACAGAAAGGTGGCCCCATGCCCTCGTTCCTTTTCACCGCCCCGCTGCCCGGCCCCGCCGAGGACATGCTCCGCGAAGCCGGGGAGGTGGAGATCGGACACGGATACACCGCTGAGGAGCTCAAGGACGCTGCGCACAGCGGCCGGTATGACGTCCTGATCACGCAGCTCTCCGACCAGGTCACCGCAGATGTCCTCAGGGGGTCATCGCTGAAGGGTGTGGCGAACTTTGGTGTTGGGTTCAACAACATTGACGTCCAGGCGGCCACCGACAACGGGATCCTGGTGGGCAACACCCCGGATGTGCTCTCGGATGCCACGGCCAACATCGCCATGTTGTTGCTGCTGGCCGCCGCCCGCCGTGCGCATGAAGGCGAGACCATGGTCCGCTCCGGCGAGTTCAAGGGCCTGACCCCGGACCTGCTGCTCAGCGCGGACATCACGGGAACCCGCCTGGGGATCGCGGGTTTTGGTCGCATCGGCAAGGCCATGGCCCGCCGCGCCCTGGGCTTCGGCATGGAGGTGGTTTTTGTGCAGCGTCCGCCGCAGGACCGCCCGGTGGACGACGACGAACTCGGGGATCTGGCCGGGAAGGTCACCCAGGTTTCGTGGGATGAACTGTTGGAAACCTCCGACCACATCTCCTTGCATGTGCCGCTGACCCCGGATACCAACCACCTGATCGGCGCCGATGAGCTGGCTCGGATGAAATCCACCGCTGTGCTGGTCAACACCGCGCGCGGACCGGTGATTGACGAGCAGGCGCTGGTGGCCGCCCTGCGGGACGGCACCATCGAGGCGGCAGGTCTGGACGTTTACGAAAACGAGCCCGCCCTGGCCGACGGTCTGGCCGAACTGCCCAACACCTTCCTGCTGCCGCACATCGGCTCGGCGGAGCGTGCCACGCGTGCCCGGATGGGGGAGATGTGCGCGGAGAACGCTCTGGCCATGGCCCGGGGGGAGGTCCCGCCGTTCCCGGTCAACCCGGAAGTGGTCCGCTGACCCGCTGACTCGGGCTGCCTCACCCGCCGAGACCTCCGATACGTCCCAAGTTTTGTGCGGATTTGGGACATATCGGAGGTCTCGGCAGTTCTGGACGGCGGCACAAACCGGTGGTGAGAATAACCATTGAAGTTTTCAACTAATGCCCCTACTGTGAGCCTGTGAGGTGGCTCACGCCCGTTGGCGGGCGGATGTCCCCTCGGCTACAGGATTCGGGGCGAGGTCCCCGCCCAATGGAGAGGGGCCCGTGATGAGTTCAGCCACGGCACCAGGTGAACTGCAAGGCATGAACACCGCTGCGCGGCAGAAGGAAGCCCGCCGGGTGGTGTTGTCCAGCTACCTGGGCTCAACCATTGAGTTCTACGACTTCCTGCTCTACACCGCTGCCGCCGCCCTGGTGTTCCCCCACGTGTTCTTCACGGACGTGACGCCGGTGGCAGGCACCATCGCGTCCTACCTGACGTTCGCGGCCGGTTACGTGGCCCGTCCCATTGGCGGCATGATCTTTGGCCTCTTCGGTGACCGGCTGGGCCGCAAGAAGATGCTGGTGCTCTCCATGTTCATCATGGGTGGTGCCTCGACGCTGATCGGCCTGATCCCCAGCGCGTCCATGATCGGCATGGGTGGGGCCTTTATTCTGCTGACGCTGCGTCTGCTGTAGGGCATTGCCATTGGTGGTGAGTGGGGCGGTGCTGCCCTGATGGCCCTGGAGCATGCCTCACCCAAGGACCGCGGGTTTGCGGCGTCGTTTGTCAACGCCGGTGCACCGTCTGGTGCCGCGTTGGGAACTTTTGCCATGGGCCTGGCCGCTTCTCTGCCGGAGGAGCAGTTCTTCAGCTGGGGCTGGCGTGTCCCGTTCCTGGTCTCAGCCCTGCTGCTGGTGATTGGCCTGGTCATTCGTCTGAAGATCAGCGAATCCCCGATCTTTGAGGCCGCCGTCGAACGCGATGCCGCCAAGGACAAGCCCCGGGACATCCCTCTGTTGAGCGTGGTCAAGCGGCCCAAGAACCTGCTGTTGGTCATGTTCGGTGGTGCCGCCGGCTTTGCGCTGCAGACCCGGCTGGCCACGTTCACCGTGGCTTATGCGGTGGCCCACGGTGCCGAACGCCAGCCGGTGCTCTACGCGTTTGCGTGCGCGTCCGTGCTCTCGATCGGCATGGTCATCCTGGCGGGCAAGATCTCCGACCGGGTGGGCCGCCGTCCCCTGATGCTGCTGGGCATGGTGGCGTTCATCGCCTTTGTGTACCCGCTGTTCGCGCTCATGCGCACCGCGGACACCTTCCTGATTTTTGTGGGCTTCGCCGTGGCGCTGCTGTGCCACTCCACCATCTACGGCCCGCTGGCGGCGTTCATCTCCGAACAGTTCGGCACCGCGGCCCGCTACACCGGGGCCTCCGTGGGGTACCAGATGGCCACACTGCTGGGTGCCGGCTTCACCCCCACCATCCTGGCGGCCATCTACGGCGGCGACGGCCGCATCGGCGCCGTGGTCACCTACCTGATCGCTCTGACCTGCATCTCCGGCCTGGCCATCCTGCTGACCAAGGAGTCCAAGGACATCGACCTCACCACCTACGAGCACTGAGCAACTCGGACGGGCAATTTCGGCACGGATAAGTACCCAGTCGTTCATGTGGGTTCATGTGGTGGTTGCAACACCCCTAGTAAGAACAGGGGGTGGGTCCCGGTATGGACGCGAGACCACCACTACCGATGGAGCTGGTTGCACAGTTCTTCAACCACATCCGTGCTGGGTTGACCATCCAAGAAGCTGCTGATCGCCTCGGTGTGTCCCGCGTGAGTGGGCGACGCTGGATGAGCCACCGTGGAGGAGTGCTGCCACGCCCAGACTATGCCCACCTGACACGCTCTCTGAGTTTCAGCGAACGTGAATACATCGCGGAGCTACGCAACCAGGGACACGGGGTACGAACGATCGCTGCCCGCTTGCACCGGGCACCATCCACGATCAGCAGGGAACTACGCCGGGTCACCACGACCCGGCCTAAGCCCTACCGTGCCTCAACAGCCCAAGCCCATGCTGATGCGGCCCGCACCCGCCCCAAGCCCTCCAAACTGGCGACCAACCCGGTGCTGGCTCACCGGGTACAGGGAATGCTCACCAGCAACCTGAGCCCGGAGCAGATCAGTGGGAGACTCAAAACCCTGTATCCCGATCGCCAGGAGATGTGGGTGTCCCACGAAACGATCTATCAAGCGCTCTACGTCCAAACCCGTGGGGGCTTGACCCGCGAGCTGACTCAACACCTACGCACTGGGCGCAGCATGCGTAAACCACGGCGTAAGAGTGATGAGCGTCGGGGCAGGATCCCGGGGATGATCAACATCGCTGATCGCCCAGCCGAGGTTGCTGATCGGGCTGTGCCTGGGCATTGGGAAGGTGATCTGATCCTGGGTTCGGTGGCCTCGGGCTCAGCGATCGGGACGTTGGTGGAACGCACCACCGGGTTCGTGATGCTGCTGCACCTGCCTGATGGGCACAGTGCTGATCAGGTCGCTGCAGCGATGATCACCAAGATCGGGCAGCTCAGTGAGCGGTTGAAGCGTTCCGTGACCTGGGATCAAGGCAGCGAGATGGCTCGTCATGCACGGATCACTGCTGCCACGGGGGTGGATATCTACTTCTGTGATCCTCATTCCCCGTGGCAGCGTGGTACCAATGAGAACACCAACGGGTTATTGCGTCAGTACTTCCCCAAAGGCACGGACCTCTCGTTCTGGGGGGGCTGGGTATCTGGACATGGTCGCTGATGAGCTCAACGCCCGGCCGCGTAAGCGACACGGGTTCCTCACTCCTGCTGAGGTCCTCACGCAGTTGCTGAACACCGACCACAAAACCGGTGTTGCAACCACCACTTGAACCCACACCAAGTTCTGGGTACTTATCCATGCCGAAACTGTCGCAGCGTTCGGATGGTGCGTTCCATTGCAGCCACATCACCCAGGCTCTGCCCGCTCGCAAAACCGTGTCCAACCTTTGGGTGGACCAGGAGCGTCCAGTTGGGAGTGCCGCGAGCGGTGAAGGCACGGGCCTCCTCCACCAGAGCGTCCTCAGCGCCCACAGAGACCACAACGGCGTCGAGCCCTGACACATCCAGCGCCAGCGCGTTCACCGTCTCAACACATCCGTTGGCCCACGCCGCAATCCCCGCCTCCAGGAGGGCTTTGCCCGGTCCACTCGGGGCGTCGTCGTCGTAGAGCTGCAGAGAGAGGTCCAGGTTGGGATTGGTCAGCACCAACGACGGCGCCCGGGCCCCTTCCTGCAGCAGGGCCACTGCCGTCAGGACCGCCACTGCACCACCGGCCGAGTCACCCCAGATAATCAACGGTCCACGTGAGGGGAGAAGATCCCGGCACACGTTCACGACGGTAGCCACAGTCGTCTCCGCATCGTGCTCCGGAGCCAACGGGTAGTCCACGGACACCACATCCAGATCAAGGTCATGGGCGATCTGACGGCACACGGAGTCCTGCAGATCCACGTTGCCCAGAACAAAGTAGCCGCCGTGGAGAAACACAACTTTGGCGGCTGACGGTGTGGTCGAGTCGGCCTGGTAGAGGCGCACAGGACTGGCTGCAAGATGGTCGTCGGTCACTCGTCCCACGGCTGCACCTACGGGGCGGTTTCGGGCTCGGATGTGAGCTGCCGCGCGGTGCTCCAGGATCTCGGCGTGGTTCACGGCAGCAGTATCACTCGCTGGTGAGTGCTGAGGCTGACGTTTGACAGGGATATGACCACAGAACCTGCATGTTCTGCGGTCATATCCCTGTCAAAACCGCAGCACCCACCCGGGCCGCCGCACCTTACGCATAGAAACGGTTCAGGAACGTGGCCACCACGGCGTGGCGGTCCTGGCCTTCGATCTCGATGGTGCCGTCAGCCACCAGGTGCAGGGCGTTGCCCTTGACCTCCTGCACGTCCGTGATGGTCACGGTCAGGCGCACGCGCGAACCCACCGGCACGGGAGAGGTGAAGCGGCACTTGTCCAGGCCGTAGTTGACCTTGGTGGACACCCCGGTCACATCCAGCAGCTCGCCCCACATGGGGATCAGCAGGGACAGGGTGAGGAAGCCGTGGGCGATGGTCCCGCCAAAGGGACCGTCGGCGGCGCGCTCGGGGTCCACGTGGATGTACTGGTGGTCATCGGTGGCATCGGCAAACAGGTTGACCTGCTCCTGGGTGATCTCACGCCAGGCGCTGTACCCCAGGTTCTTGCCCACCAGGTCCTTGACCTGCTCAAAGTTCACAACGGTCTGTGCGGTGTTCTCAGTCATCAGATGGTTCCTTTCAACGTGGAAGTGTTCAGGCCGGGCTCACACAAAAGCTGAGTTGCCCGTGATGGCGCGGCCGACCACCAGGGCGGTGATTTCGTGGGTGCCTTCGTAGGAGTAGACGGCTTCGGCATCGGCGTGGAATCGGGCGACGTCAGTGGTCAGGGTGATCCCGTTGCCTCCCACCACTTCCCGCGCCAGGGCAACGGTTTCGCGCATCTGCGTGCACACCCACATCTTGGCCAGCGCGGAGTCCTCGTCCCGGTACACCCCCGCCTCCTGTTGGGTGGCCAGTTGGGAGACCGTGGACAACGACGCCGTCACATTGCCCAGCATCCGCGCCAACTTCTCCTGTACCAGCTGGAAACTGGCCGTGGGGCGGCCGAACTGGTGGCGCTCGCGGGTGTAGCGCAGCGCTGCCTCGTAGGCGCCGGCCTGGATCCCGGCAGCAATCCATGCGACGTCGGAGCGCATCTGGCGCAGCATGGCCGCCACGTCCTTGAAGGAGTTGCAGTTCTGCAGCCGTGCTGATTCCGGCACCCGTACCCCGGAGAGGGTGATCTGTGCGTTTTGCATGATGCGCAGGGCGGTTTTGCCGTGGATCTTCTCCAGGGTGACCCCGTCAGCTTCGCGGGGGACCAGGAAAGCCTTGACCTGGGAGTCCGCCTCGTCCCGGGCAAAGATGCACAGGATCTCGGCCGTCAGGGCACCGCCGATCCACCGTTTGGCGCCGTCGATCACCCACTGATCTCCCTCGTGTCTGGCGGAGGTGGCCAAACCGCCGGCGATGTCCGAACCGTGTTCGGGTTCGGTCAGGCAGAACACCCCGGTCATCTCAAAGGACTGGATCTTGGGGTCCCATTCAGCGAACTGCTCGGCGGACCCACCCACGCGGCAAGCCGTACGGAACAGTCCCGCTTGGGCCGTGTAGAACGTGGCGATCGAGGCATCGCACCTGGCCAGCTCAAAAATCCGGAATCCGTTGTAGAGGGCGCTGGGGGTCTGGTCGGCCAGTTCCGGGGGGTGCATGAGGCGCAGTTCCTGCAGCGGGGCAACCACGTCCGGGGGAAACGTGCCTGCTTCCCAGTGCTCAGCCAGCACGGGTTTGACCCGGGCCTCCAGCACTTCCCGAAGCCTCAGCAACGGTGCACGCTCAGCAGAGGTCAGGGCATTGGCCACACCGTACGGATCACTGTCCGGGTAGAGCTCACTCATGGTTGCCCTCCGTGGCGTTGGAACGCGCAGGAGTGAGCCCGAACAAACGCGCGGCATTCTGCTTGAGGATCTTGGGCCGAACCTCGTCCTTGAACGGGGCGTCCTGAAAAGCGCCCAACCACTTCTGCGGCGTGATCAGCGGGTAGTCCGTGCCGAACAACACGCGGTCAGGGAACATGCGGTTGGCGGCATGGACCAGGGATTCCGGGAAGTACTTGGGGGACCACCCGGAAAGATCGATCCACACGTTGGACTTGTGGGTGGCAATGGAGTTCGCCTCCTCCTGCCACGGAACTGACGGATGAGCCATGATCACCTGCACCTGCGGGAAGTCAGCGGCCACGGCATCCAGCAGCAACGGGTTGGAGTAGCCCAACTTGATGCCGTATCCGCCGGGCAGTCCTGCGCCCATTCCGTTCTGGCCCGTGTGGAACAGGGCGGGCACGCCGAGGGCCTGAATCGCCTCGTACAGCGGGTAGAACTGCTGGTCGGACGGGTCGAAGCTCTGCAGGGACGGGTGGAACTTGAAGCCCCGCACGCCGAACTTCTCCACCAGGACCTTCGCACGCTCCACGGCGGCGGCACCCTGCAGCGGGTCCACGGACCCGAACGGGATCAGGACGTCGTTGTTGCGCGCCGCGCCCGTGGCGATCTCCTCGATCGAGTTGGGCTCGTGCTTGAGCGCGGTGGTCGCATCCACCGTGAACACCACGGCAGCCATGTTCCACTCGCGGTAGCGTTCCGCGATCGTGTCCAACGACGGCGACCGGTCCTCCGTCTTGAAGTACTTGGAGGACGCGTCCACCAGCGGCTGGGGCAGGGACAGGTGTCCGTGCTCCGAGCACTCGATGTGCACGTGCATGTCGATCGCATCGATCTTGTCCAGGTCGATGCCGAATTCGTAGCTGTTGTCTGCCTGGGACATGGTGGATCAGCCCTGCTTCGGCTGGAGCTCTTCGGGCAGCTGCGGCATGACTTCGCCGCACTTCTGCAGGTTGCCCTGGGTCATCTGGTGGAAGTCGGCGGCCAGGTCGTCGTAGCTCCAGCCGCCTTCCTTGTACTCGGTCACCACGGGGGTCGGGTGGGTGAACAGCTGCAGGCGGTCACCGCCGGCACCGATGGCCTGGCCCGTGATGTCTGCGGCGGCGTCGGAGGCCAGGAAGGTGATCAGGCCGGCAACGTCGTCGGCGGTGCCGAAGCCGAGGTCGTGGCGGAAGAACGGGGGCATGGCCTCGTCGGCTTCGTCGGCCTCGACCGCCTTCTCGAAGAACGGGATGGTCTTGGTCATGG
>NZ_JROX01000132.1:0-48177 GCF_000800955.1 Kocuria sp. ZOR0020 | reverse complement strand
CCATTGACCCGAAGGCCCAGACCGCCGTGATTGAACCTGGCGTGATCTGCGATCAGCTGCGTGATGCTGCATCCACGCATGGGTTGACCTACGGCCCGGACCCGTCCACCCACAGCCGCTGCACGATCGGCGGGATGGTGGCCAACAACGCCTGTGGTTCGCACTCGGTGGCCTGGGGAACCTCCGCTGAGAACCTGGTGGCCGTGACCGTGATGCTGGCCGACGGCCGGGAGGTGGAACTGTCCGCCGGGGACACCAGCGAACCCGCGCTGACACAGACCCTGACCGGAATCAGGGACAACCACCGTGCCATGTTGCGCACCGAGTTGGGTCAGTTCCCCCGCCAGGTCTCCGGCTACGGACTCCACTACCTGCTGGAGGAGAACGGCTTTGATGCCGCCAAGGCATTCGCCGGCACGGAGGGCACCTGCGGGATCATCACGCGCATGACCGTCAAGTTGGTGCGCAAGCCCGCCCACACGGCCCTGGCAGTGCTCAGCTTTGACGACTCCTTTGACGCCGCAACGGCCGCACCGGCTCTGCGCGTCAAGGACGTGGCCACCATTGAAGGCATGGGTGGGGACCTGCTGGATGCGTTGCGCACGCGCCCCGGCCAGGAGAACGCTGGAGAGCAGCTGCCGGAAGGCAACGGCTGGCTCTACTGCGAGGTCGGCGGCGCCACGCTTGAGGCTGCCCAGGCACGCGCGCATGAGCTGCGGGGACTGGTGGATGCAGCAGGATCGGTGAGCGTGCGCAACGCCGTCGTGGTCACCGATCCCCAAGAGGTACGCAATCTGTGGCGGATCCGGGAGGCCAGCGCCGGGATTGTCACGCGGCTTCCCGACGGCGGTGAGGCGTGGCCCGGTTGGGAGGACTCCGCCGTCCCCCCGCAGCACCTGGGCGACTATCTGCGGGACCTGTACGCGCTGTTGGCCGAGTTCGACCTGCGCGGCATCCCGTTCGGGCACTTCGGTGAGGGGTGTGTGCACGTCCGCATCTCCTTTGATTTCAACACCGAGGACGGGGTCCAGGTCTACCGGACGTTCATTGACCGCGCCGCCAAACTGGTGCACCGCTACGGCGGCTCGGTCTCCGGTGAGCACGGTGACGGCCGTGCCCGTTCCGCGCTGCTGTCCACCATCTACTCGCCTGAGGCACTGCAGGCCTTCCGCGAGTTCAAGCGTGCGTTCGACCCGGACGGGCTGTTCAATCCGGGTGTGCTGGCGGATCCGGAGCCGATTGATCAAGGCATCCGCCCTGGCCCCGGTGCCCGGAAATTCGACCTCACCCCGGTGCACGCATTCAGTCACGACGGCGGGTCGGTTGCCGGTGCGCTGAACCGCTGTGTGGGGGTGGGTGCGTGCAGGTCCGACGTCGGCGCCATGTGTCCGTCATTCGTGGCCACCAAGGACGAGGTCCACTCCACCCGTGGGCGTATGCGTTCCCTGGCGGAGATGCTGCGCGGGGAGAACTTGAAGGACGGGTGGAAGTCCAAGGAGACCCTGGAGGCCTTGGACCTGTGTCTGTCCTGCAAGGCTTGTGCCACCGAGTGCCCGGTCAACGTGGACATGGCCACCTACAAGTCCGAATTCCTGCACCACCACTACGGTGAGGGCCTGCGCAGCTTTGTGGGCCGCAACCGCCGCCCCATGGCTCACGCTGTGATGGGTTGGCTGCCGGTCCTTGCCCGGTTGATGAACGTGGTTCCCGGCATCCCGGCCGTGGCCAATGCCGCCATGGACGTGAAGCCGTTGCAGAAAACCGTGATGAAGCTCGGCGGGGTGGAAACCCAGCGGGAGATGATCACTTTTGCCAATAGGCCACTGGCCTCCTGGTTCAAGAACCGTGCCAAGGCAGCCGGTCAGGACCTGCAACCCGGTGAGGACCCTGAGGGCCGCCCCTCCGTGGTGTTGTGGCCGGATTCCTGGACCAACTTCATGAGCGATGGCCCCGGCAAGGCCGCCGTTGAGGTCCTGGAGGCCATGGGTTACAGGGTGCTCATGCCCATGGGGGACGTGTGCTGCGGCATGACCTGGCATTCCACCGGTCAGCTGGACGCCCTCAAACGCGAGGTTGCCCGCACCCTGGGTGTCATGGAGCCACTGTTGGAGGCCGGTTACCCGGTGATTGGCCTGGAGCCCTCCTGCACGGTGATGCTGCAGGATGAAATCACCGAGCTGCTGCCTGGGGATCCGCGGGCCAAGACGCTGTCTGAACGCACCGTGACGTTGGGCAAGTTCGTGGCTGATCACGTGGATGCCGGCGGGGACTGGCCGTTCCAGAAGCTCACGGTCAAGGGAAAATCCGCCCAGGCCGTGTGCCAGGTGCACTGCCATCAGAAATCCATGTTGGGTTATGACCCCGAACTCGCCGTCTTGGATCGGCTGGGAGTGGACGTGGACATGGTGGGCGGTGGCTGCTGTGGGCTGGCGGGCAACTTCGGCTTTGAGCCCGGCCACCTGGAGGTCTCCCAGACCCTGGGCGAGCGGGAGCTCTTCCCCAAGATCCGTGCCGCAGCTGACGGCACCATGGTGTTGGCCGATGGGTTCTCCTGCCGTACCCAGATCTCCCAGGGCACGGATGCCGAGGGGTTGACGCTGGCGGAGGTGCTGCGGGCGGCCCTGCCGCCCCGGTGAGTTCGGTGCTGGCGCGGCCACTGTGTTGTCCGAGCCCAACCCTAGGATGAGAGCAAGCACACACACCGTGCGCTGCCAACCGTTCCGGGTAGCTCCGGACCTGTCCCCCCACAGGAGCCCGCCATGTCTGTTCGTCAGCACCGCCTAATGTTCTCTGCCGTTGCGCTGACTGCATTCTTGGCCTTAACCGGCTGCGGCACGGGTTCGGAGGATGCCAGCGCTCCTGCCACCACCGCGCAAACCCCTACGGGGACCACTGAAGGTTCCTCACCAACTCAGTCCGGTTCCACGGCTTCCCCGGAAGCCTCAGCCACTGGGAGCACCCCCGCCCAGGAACCTGCTGAAGCGACCTCCACGCCGGATGCCCCGGCTTCCGCCGCACCGGAATCGACTCCGGCCCCGTCCGCCACTGCTGAACAGCATTCGGAGTCCGATTCCGGTGGTGCAACTTCACGGCCCACCACCACTGCACCGCCTGGTGCCGCTGAGGGAGGTGCTGTGGCCTCGGTGGAGAACTGCACCACCCAGCACCTCAGCGCCACGGTGTCCCCGCAGGAAGGTGCAACCGGCTCCACCATCCTGGCGCTGAGCCTGACAAATGAGTCCGATCAGGCCTGCAAGCTCTCCGGTTTCCCCGGCGTCTCCTTTGCCGATGGAAACGGCGCCATGATCGGTGTACCGGCAGAACGGGCCGGTGGCAGCGGGGCAACCGTGACGGTCCTGCCCGGTGGATCTGCCTCCGCCGCTCTCAAGCAAGGCAACGCCAACAACTACGGTCAGGTGTGCAACGCGCACACCTCTGATCACTTGGTGATATACCCGCCGGAGAACACGGAAGCTCTGACCGTCCCGTACCAGACCCAGGCGTGCGGCAATCCCAAGATCATGCAACTGGAGATCAAGGCTTTTGGTGCCTGAGCAGCCCAAGCAACCTGAGCAACCCACCCACGCCACCGCCCTGGATCGGTTCTCCGAACCCACCAGACGGTGGTTCACCGGAGCGTTCAATGCCCCCACATCAGCCCAGGACGGCGCCTGGAACGCCATTGCTGATGGCCGGCACACTCTGGTGGTGGCCCCCACCGGGTCGGGCAAAACCCTCTCCGCTTTTCTGTGGGGGATTGATCGCCTGATGAGCAGTGGTGAACCCGGGCAAGGCACACCGGCCGGGCAGGGCACCAAAGTTCTCTACATCTCCCCGCTGAAGGCCCTGGGCGTGGACGTGGAGCGTAACCTGCGCTCCCCGTTGATCGGCATCACCCAGACCGCGCGTGGCATGGGCCTGGAACCGCCGGAGGTCTCCACCGGGGTGCGCTCCGGTGACACCCCGCAGGCCATTCGTCGCGCCCTGGTGGCGTCCCCGCCGGACATCCTGATCACCACCCCGGAATCCCTCTACCTGATGCTGACTTCCAAGGCCCGCTCCGCCCTGGAGCAGGTGGAGACCGTGGTGATTGACGAGATCCACGCGGTGGCCGGGACCAAACGTGGCGCGCACCTGGCGGTGTCCCTGGAGCGCCTGGATCACCTGCTTGAAAAGCCGGCCCAACGCATCGGGTTGTCCGCAACCGTGGAACCGGTGGAGACCGTCACCCGGTTCCTGGGTGGGCGTGAACCCGTGGCTGTGGTGCGCCCACAGTCCCAGAAGCAGTGGGATCTCACGGTCAGCGTCCCGGTTCCGGACATGACGGTGTTGGGCGGACCGAGTGCGTCGTCGTCGTTGGGGGGAACACCGTTCGGGGACGCCGCGGTGGAGGATGAACCCGCCAACGTGGCCTCCATCTGGCCGCACGTGGAGGAGCGGGTGGTGGATCTGGTGGAGGCCCACCGATCCACCATCGTGTTTGCCAACTCCCGGGGTCTGGCGGAGAAACTCACGGCCCGGCTCAATGAAATCCACGCCTTCCGGGTGGAACACTCGCAGGATCCAGGGGCTGCCGAACCGTCCCGCCAGCACGGGCGCTACGACGGCGCCGCACCGGTGCTTGCCCGGGCCCACCACGGCTCCGTGTCCAAGGACCAACGCACACTGATCGAGGAGGACCTCAAGAGCGGGCAGCTGCGGTGTGTGGTGGCCACCAGCTCGTTGGAGTTGGGGATCGACATGGGCCTGGTGGATCTGGTGGTTCAGATCGAGTCCCCGCCCTCAGCGGCCTCTGGGCTGCAGCGAGTGGGGCGAGCCGGTCACCAGGTGGGTGAGGTGTCGATCGGGCGGCTGTTCCCCAAGCATCGCGGGGACCTGCTGGATGCCACGGTGACCGTGGAGCAAATGTTGGCCGGGCGGGTGGAGTCCCTGCACATTCCCGCCAACCCCCTGGACGTACTGGCGCAGCAGACCGTGGCGGCGTGCGCGCTGGAGAGCATTGGCGTGGAGGACTGGTGGGACACGGTGCGCCGCAGTGCACCGTTCCTGGGCTTGCCGCGCAGCGCGTTCGAGGCCGTGCTGGACCTGGTGTCCGGGCGCTACCCCTCGGATGAATTCGCCCAACTCAAACCGCGCGTGGTGTGGGACCGGGATGAGGGCACGCTCACGGCCCGGCCCGGGGCCCAACGTCTTGCAGTGACCTCCGGTGGCACCATCCCGGACCGGGGCCTGTTCCCGGTCCACATTGCCGGAAGCCCGGAGGACAAAGCCCCCAAACGGGTGGGTGAGCTGGACGAGGAAATGGTCTACGAATCCCGCACCGGGGATGTGATCGCGCTGGGCGCCTCCTCCTGGCGGATCGAGGAGATCACCCATGACCGGGTGACCGTGACCCCTGCTCCGGGGCAGGCGGGAAAACTCCCCTTCTGGCACGGTGACGGATTGGGCCGGCCTGTGGAGCTGGGACGCGCCCAGGGTGCGTTCCTGCGGGAGATCTCCGGTGCCGCCGAGTCCACCTCCACGGACCGGCTCACGGCAGCAGGTCTGGATCAGTGGGCCCGGGAGAACCTTCAGGCTTACGTGGCAGAGATGAAGGAGAACGTGGGCCACGTGCCCTCGGACCGTACGCTGCTGATCGAACGCTTCCCGGATGAGCTCGGGGACTGGCGGGTGATCCTCCATTCCCCGTACGGACTGCAGGTTCATGCCCCGTGGGCACTGGCCGTGGGTGCCCGGATCGAGGAACGCTGGGGTCTGGACGGTGCCGCTCAGGCCTCCGACGACGGCATTGTGCTGCGGATTCCCTTGACGGACGAGGATCCCCCGGGGGCAGAGATCTTTCTGTTCGACCCAGATGAACTGGATCAGATCGTCACCGAGCAGGTGGGTTCCTCCGCGTTGTTCGCCTCTCGGTTCAGGGAGTGCGCCGCCCGCGCCCTGTTGTTGCCCCGCCGCGATCCCGGCAGACGTACCCCCCTGTGGCAGCAGCGTCAGCGTTCCGCGCAGCTCTTGGACGTGGCCCGCCGCTACCCGCAGTTTCCCATCGTGTTGGAAACCGTGCGTGAATGTCTGCAGGACGTCTACGACCTCCCCGCGCTGCAGGAGATCCACAGGGAGATCAACCGGCGCACCATCCGGGTGGTGGAGACCACCACGGAGTCACCGTCGGCATTCGCCAAGACCCTGCTGTTCGGCTATCTGGGGCAGTTCATCTATGAGGGCGACTCCCCACTGGCTGAGCGCAAGGCAGCCATCCTGTCCCTGGACACGGACCTCTTGGCTGAATTGCTGGGGCGTGCCCAGTTGCGGGAGCTGTTGGATGCCGCCGTCATCACCCGCACGGAGGCCGAACTCCAGTACACGGCCCCCAACCGCCGGTTGAAGGGTGCTGAGGGTCTGGCTGATCTGCTGCGCCTGCTGGGCCCGTTGACCGTGGAACAGGCAACGGAGCGGTTGAACCACCCCCAACACCACGACGACGACCCCCACCCGGCCTCCCGTGAGGACGTTCAGCAGTGGGCCCAGGAACTATCCCGGGAGAACCGCGCGTTCACGGTCAGGCTGGCCGGGGTGGAGAAACTGGCGGCGGTGGAGGATGCCGCCCGGTTACGTGATGCCCTGGGCGCCCCCATCCCGCACGGCGTCCCGGTGACGTTCTTGGAACCGGTGGCAGACCCTGTGGGAGATCTTGTGGGCCGCCATGCCCGAACCCACGGACCGTTCACGGCCCAGGAGGCAGCAGCGGCCACGGGCCTGGGGGTGGCAGTGGTCAATTCCACCTTGGAGAAGCTGGCCGCCCAGCGCCGTGTGGTGGAGGGCGAGTTCCGTCCGCTGGAGATGCTCCCGGCCGGAACACACACCCGGGACACGGAGTGGTGTGACAAAGAGGTGTTGCACCGAATCCGGCGTCGTTCCCTGGCTGCACTGCGGGAGCAGGTGGAGCCCGTGGCGCCGGAGGTCTACGCCCGGTTCCTGCCGCCCTGGCAGTACGTGGGTTCCGATGCCCGGTTGCGTGGGGCGGACGGTCTGCTGACCGTGGTGGACCAGCTGGGTGGGCTGGCCCTGCCTGCCTCCGCGCTGGAGCCTCTGGTGTTGCGCGCCAGGATCAGCGATTACTCCCCCGATCTTCTGGATGAGCAACTGGCGGCCGGGGAGATCCTGTGGTCCGGTGCCGGTTCCCTGAGCGGGGATGACGGTTGGCTGGCGTTGCATCTGGCCGAGTCCCAGGAGCTGACGCTGCCGCCACGGGCCGAGCTGAAAGCCACCGCTGCGGGGATCACGGACGTGCTCCAGGCCACTGTGTTGGAGGTTCTGGCCGATGGTGCCGCGCGTTTCAGTCACCAGTTGGTTCCGGCCCTTGCTGACCGGGGGCATCAGGTCACCATGCCGCACCTGACCACGGCCTTGTGGGAGTTGGTGTGGGCAGGGCTGATCACCAATGACACCTTTGCCCCTGTGCGTTCCCTGGTGGCCGGTGGCGGCGGGGCACACAAACAGAAGGCACGCACACCCGTGGCGCGCTCGGCCGGACGCCGGGGTGCCGCACGGTTGCGGCCTCGCCAGCAAGGTGCTCGGGCCAGTGGGCCGCGTTCGGCGGCGGAGCTGCAGTCATCGGGCCGGTGGTCTCTGGTGGCGCCGGAGCCGCTGGAGGCCACGGTGCGGGCCAGTGCCGGGGCTGAGTTGTTGTTGGACCGCTACGGAGTGCTGACCCGCGGTGCCGTGGAAGCGGAGGACCTGCCCGGTGGGTTCTCCGGGATCTACCGTGTTCTCACGGCACTGGAGGACGCCGGGCAGACGCGGCGTGGGTACTTCATCGAGGGTCTGGGGGCCGCCCAGTTCGCCCAGTCCTCCACGGTGGATCGGTTGCGCACCTCTGCCGATGACGAGCAAGCACGCACCACACCCCGCGAGCCCTCCGTGTTGGCTCTGGCCGCCACCGACCCCGCCAACCCGTGGGGCGCAACGCTTCCCTGGCCGCAGGTCTTGGCTTCCCCGGACGACGACGCTGCCACACGCCACCGACCGGGCCGTAAAGCTGGTGCCGTGGTGGTCTCCGTGGACGGCACCCCCGTGCTCTATTTCGAGCGCGGCGGCAGGACCGTCCTGGTGTTCCAGGACGATCCCGCCTTGATCCGGCTGTGTGCACCCGCCGTGGTTGATCTGGTGCACGCCGGAGCTGCGGAGAAGTTGTCCGTGGAGAAGATCAACGGCCGTCATGTGCTGGGTGCAGGAGACCTGGAGACCGCCGTGCGGGACGCGCTGGTGCACGCAGGGTTCTCCACCACACCCAAGGGTCTGCGATTGCGCCGAGGGGTGTGAGGTCCTCCCTCTCCCCCGGTGCGCAGCCCCGGGGGTGGGCAGTTCTCAGGCCTGGGCCAGCTTGTGGGCCTGCTTCAGCCGCAGACGTTCAAGCTCCTCCTGTTGGTTCTCGGCCCGGTTGTGGAGATCTTCCAGCTGGGTTTGGTCCAGACGGGAGTCCGGGACCTCCATGAGCAGGCGCCAGCCCAGGGACTTGGTGTGAACAGCGGCGCTGAGCACCTCGAGTTCCAGGACATCGGAGAGCGGAGAACGCTTAGTGATGCGCTCATTGAGCTTCAGGCGCGCCACCTTCTCCCCCACCTTGGCCGGGAGGTTCTTGAGGTGGTCGGCCTTGACACCAAAGGCGGCCATGATGGCCTCCAGGGCTTCCTGGTCCTGCTCGATCTCACCTGCCATGCGTTCCACGGCGGAGCGCACCTCCGGGTCTCCGTGCCCGTCGGCCACGCGGCGGAAGGCATCTGTTCCCGCGGTGGAGCCGGCGTAGTGGTCCTGCAAGTAGGTTTCGATGGTCTTGGCCGTCATTGGTAAGCACCCTTTCCGTTGGTGCTTCAACGCTACTGAATGCCCGCCTCTGATGCCACGAATCATCTAGGAGCGAAGACTCTTACTTCCCCGCTTTCAGGCCTCGGAGCTACCCACCGCCAAAGCATCTTGCAATGGTGGCTCGGCGATCTCCTCCACCAGCCACGGACTGAACACCCGCGCCAAACCGCGGGAGGCCACCAGCAGGTCAGCGGGATCCACCCATGTGAACTCGGCGATCTCAGAGGCTTGAGGACGCGGCTGACTGGCGGCTTGGGCCACCCAGACCGGGCAGAACTCGTTCTCCACCACACCGGAGGCATCCACGGCTCGGTAGGCGAAGTCTGGGAGCACTTCCTGCAGGTTGGTGATCTCCATTCCCAACTCCTGAGCAGCCCTCCGCGTGATGGCATCTTGGAAGTCCTCACCGGGACCGGGGTGGCCACAGAACGAATTGGTCCAGACCCCCGGCCAGGTCTTTTTGCTCAGGGCACGGCGAGTGAGCAGCACTTGACCGTCGTCGTTGACCACCCAGCAGGAGAAGGCCAGGTGCAACGGGGTGTCAGTGGTGTGGACGTTTGCTTTGGGCGCGGTACCGATGGGCTGGTGGTGGGGATCCAGCAGCACCACCTGCTCGGCTGCGGGTTCGGCTGGTGTAGGCACGGTTCCTCCATTGCCCGGTGACGTCTGCCGTTGGGCCTGCCCCCTCACCCTAGAGGGTGCGGAGTTCATGCGCAGCCATGACAGGATCGTCACGTGTCCCGCCTTCGTCGTCCCACCTCCCCGCTGCCGCAGCGTGCGGGAGTGGATGCCGTGCGGGTCTTGCTGCCGGGCACCACCGAGTCCGTGGAGGCGCACCTGCTGTCCCGATTCCCGCGCTCCGCACAGGACTTGGCACGGTTGTTCGCCACGAACGCCATGGTGGATGACTCAGGAGTTCCCGTCCGCGCAGCAGACCCCTGTGCCGGTCGGGCCGTCTGGTATCACCGCCCAGCCCTTCCGGAACCTGATGTGCCACGGGAGTTGCCCGTCATCTTTGAGGACGCCCATCTTCTGGTGGTGGACAAACCCCACGGGCTGCCCACCACGCCGCGAGGCTCCTACGTGCGCAACACCGCCCTGAGCCTGCTGCGGCACATCCGGCAGGAACCCGATCTGGCACCAGCCCACCGCTTGGACCGGCTCACCGCGGGCGTCCTGCTGTTCACCCGGGACCGGGCCGTCCGCGGTCGCATGCAACGACAGTTCCAGGACCGCCACACCCGCAAGAGCTACGAGGCCGTGGTCCATCTACCCCCGGACCGCAGCCTCGCGGACCTGCCCGCCATCCGGGAGAGCAGGATCGAAAAACCCGCCGGTAGCCTGCAAGCAATAGAGGTGGACGGCCCGGCCAATGCGGTCACGCGGATGCAGCCGCTTCTCCCCCAGCCCTGGACGGATCACGACGGCGCCTGGGCCGCCCTGAGTCTTCACCCCAGCACCGGGCAGACCCACCAACTGCGGGTGCATCTCAACGCAGCGGGTACCCCCATCCGCTGGGATCCCCTCTATCCGGAGATCATCGCCCCCGAGGAGCAGGACACTGCCCAGCCCCTGCAACTGCTGGCGCGCAGCCTGAGCATCCGCCACCCCGTCACCGGGGATGAGATGACCTTCATCAGCAACCGCACGCTGACTACGCTTGATCCACACCCACTGCCGTCCAACGCTTGACCGGCGTTGATCCGCCCGAGGAGCCCCATGAGTCACGACCCCGCCCATTCTCTGATCACCGGCGCCAACGCAGACCGCCGCGAACGTGCAGGCCTGGCCGCACGGTCCGTGCAGTCCCTGTTTGGCGAACGACTGTTCGGGATTCCGGGGACGTGGATCGGTGCGGTGGGGTTCCCGCACCCCACGCAGTTCTCCACCAAGTGGCACTACTGGTGGCAGGCACACCTGTTGGACGCCCTGGTGGATGCCGCCCAGCGGGAGGCCACATCAGGCCAGGACGCTGGACCCACACGTGAACGTGCCCACCGTCTGCTGCGCTCCATCGCCCTGCGCAGCGGCGGCCAGGTGGTGTTCAACAACTACTACGACGACATGTCCTGGCTCATGCTGGCCCTGGGCCGTTTCCGCCACCTGGAGGAGGACGCCGGCGGCAAGACCCGCCACCTGACCAAGGCCGGATCCGACCTGCTCAAGGCCATCCGCGATGCCCACACGGGTGACTTGGACGGCGGCGTGTTCTGGACCCGCGAGCGCACCTACAAGAACACCGCCACCACGGGTCCCGCCGCGCTGATTGCGGTGCGCACCCACGCCGCCCAGGAGTGCGCCAGCCTGCTGAGCTGGCTGGAAAGCCACCTGTGGGATGCCTCCAAGGGAGTGTTCAAGGACGGCATCAACATCGTCACCGACGACGACGGCTCCACCGGGACCAAGCTGGAAGAAGCCGTCTACACCTACAACTCCGGTCCGGCCCTGGCGGCAGCCGTTGAGTTGGCGCAGACCTCCACGGGAGCTGAGGCCAAGCGGTGGGCCACATTTGCGGCACAGATCATTGCCGGCGCTGACAAGGAGTTCGGTCGGGACATGGGCAACCGCCGGGTGCTCAAGACCCACGGCTCCGGGGACGCCGGGTTGTTCACCGGCATCCTGGTGCGCTACCTGGCAGAAGCCGCTGAGTCCAAGGCCTTGGACCCGGAGGATCGCGCCACGGCTTGCCGCCTGGTTCTGGACACCGCGGATGCCTTTTGGGCCGGACGCCGGGAGTTTGATCCGGACCTGGACTTCAACGATCCCCAGGCTCAACCGGATCCCGCCCGGGTGGTGGCCATCTTCTCCCCCAACCCGTTGGATCACGCGGACACCGCCCAGCCGGTGGGTCGCACCGTGGAACTGGGCACCCAGGTCCAAGCATGGACCGCCCTGGAAGCAGCAGCGCGCCTGGAGGCCACGGTGTGAAACGGCCAGCGCGGTTGTCCACGGGAAGATTCCTTGGGAAGCCGAGGTGGGCGGCGTCGTCGTGCGCTGATCGCTGAACGGCCCGGGAGTGCTGTTGACGCCCCGGATGGATGAGGTAGAAAACAACCATGAGTTCCGTACGCACACCGGACCCCAACCCAGGCTGGCTCAACCAGGATGACCTCCGTGAGGCGCGGCGTCGTCTGCCCATGGTCTACGTCCAGGCCGTGCCCGTGCAGCTGGACCCGCTGGGGTGTGTGACGGACGTGGGGTTGTTGCTGCAGCCAAACGCCACCGGTGAGTTGGAGCGGGCGTTGGTCTCCGGGCGGGTGTTGTACCGGGAGACCATCCGGGCAGCGCTGCTGCGTCACCTGGAAAAGGACCTGGGGCCGTTGGCCATGCCGCAGCTTCCGCCTTCCACCGTGCCGTTCTCCGTCACGGAGTACTTTCCGCATCCTTCGGAGACTGGTTTCACGGATGAGCGGCAGCACGCCGTGGCCCTGAACTACGTGGTGGCCCTGCGCGGTGAGTGCTCCCCGCGCGCGGACGCCCTGCAGCTGTCCTGGCTGACCCCGGAGGAGGCGCTCAGCACGGATGTTCAGGCTGAGTTTGCAGGGGGTCGTGGCCGGTTGATCGAGCAGGCTCTGGCCCACGTGGGATGGGGCCGATGAGCTGGGAGATCGCACGCTCCACGTTCGGGTTCGCCATCCAGAACCGCCTGGAGGAGACCACACCGCGCCCGGACGGTCGTAACGGCCCCTGGTTGGGCCGCACCGGCACCATCGCCACGCCACACGGTGAGATCCGGACCCCGGCATTCATCCCCGTGGCCACGGCCGCCACGGTCAAGGCCGTGCTCCCGGAGTCCATGAAGGAGCTGGGCGCGCAAGCCCTGTTGGCCAACGCCTACCACCTGTACCTGCGTCCCGGTCATGACCTCCTGGATGAGGCCGGTGGCCTGGGGCAGTTCATGAATTGGGACGGCCCCACCTTCACGGATTCCGGGGGCTTTCAAGTCATGAGCCTGGGTTCCGGGTTCAAGAAGGTCATCAACATGTCCACCGCTGCGGCAGCGGGGACGGTGGGGGACGACGACGTCGCCGCCGGCAAAGAACGCCTGGCCGCCGTGGACAACGACGGCGTCACGTTCATCTCCCATCTCAACGGGGACAAGCACCGGTTCACCCCAGAGATCTCCATGAAGGTGCAGCACGGGATCGGTGCGGACGTCATGTTCGCTTTTGACGAGCTGACCACCTTGCACAACTCGCGCGGCTACCAGGAAGAAGCCCTGGAACGCACGCGCCTGTGGGCCATGCGCTGCATCGCCGAGCACAAGGTGCTCACGGAAGCTCGCTCCCACCGCCCCTACCAAGCGTTGTTCGGCGTGATTCAGGGGGCCCAGTACCAAGACCTGCGGCGTAAGGCCTGCCAGGATCTGGGTGCCATGGACTTCGACGGCTTCGGCATCGGCGGGGCCCTGGAAAAGGAGAACCTGGGCACCATTGTGGGGTGGTGTGCGGAGGAACTGCCGGAGAACAAGCCCCGTCACCTGCTGGGGATCTCCGAGCCCAATGACATTTTTGTGGCCCTTGAAGCCGGTGCTGACACCTTTGACTGCGTCTCCCCCACCCGGGTTGCCCGCACCGGGGCCGTGTATCACCCTGAAGGTCGGTTCAACATCACGGGCGCCCGGTTCAAACGGGACTTCACCCCCGTGGACGCGGACTGCGACTGCTACACGTGCGCCCATTACACCCGCGCCTACATCCACCACTTGTTCAAGGCCAAGGAACGCCTGGCCGCCACGCTGGCCTCCATCCACAATGAACGCTTCACCGTTCGCCTGGTGGACCGCGCCCGGGAGGCCATGAACAACGGAACCTATGTGGACTACCGGGACCAGACCCTGGGCCGGTACTACGGCGGCAACCACCCCTGAGGCACCACCCCGTAAGCTCGATCCATGTCCGCACTTGATCCCGTACCTGCCAACCAGACCTGGACCCTGACCCGGGAGCTGCCGCACTCAGCACAGCAGGTCTTCGCTGCCCTAACGGATCCGGATGCCCTGCCGCGCTGGTACGGGCCGGAGGGTTGGACGGTGGATCCCGCCTCCGTTGACCTGGACCCCACCGAAGGTGGCACCCGATCCTTCCACATGGTCCTGGACCAGGACCCCGCTCAGCGCGCGCCCATTCACGGACGGCATGGCGCTGTGGTTGCAGATCGCCTGCTGGAGATTCACGAGTTCATTCCGGATCACTTGGGCCAGCCCAGTCAGCACGTGGTGGTGCTGCGCTGCCAGTTGGACCCAGTGGCTTCCACCTCCGACGACGACGCCCCCCACACCACCCGTTTGACCCTCACCCAGGGGCCGTTACCCGCCGAGGTGCACGAACACGCTCGTCAGGCATGGGCCAGCACCTTGGACCGTCTGGCCGCACACCTGGCGGAGCAACCGTGAGCAGGCGTTTTGTCACGGACACCGTTTCCGTGATTCTGGCGGAGAACCCCAGTCCCATGACGCTGGAGGGCACCAACACGTGGATTCTGCAGGCCCCCGGTGATTCCGGGGCCGGTGGCGCCGTCGTGGTGGATCCGGGACCCGATCTGGCCGAGCACGTGGACCGTCTGGTGTCCGTGGGCGGCATTGAGCTGGTGCTGGTGACGCACCGGCACCGGGACCACACTGGCGCCATCGACTCCTTGCATCAGCGCACCGGCGCCCCTGTGCGGGCCGCCCTGGCCGAACACTGCCGGGATGCCGAGCCACTGACCGGCGGGGAGATCTTGCACGCCGGGGGTCTGCAGGTTCAGGTGATGCGCACCCCGGGGCACACCTCGGACTCGTTGAGTTTTGTAGTTACACAAATTTCCGAGGACGGCACCCCGCTAACCCATGTGTTCACCGGTGACACTGTCCTTGGCCGCGGCACCACCATGATTGATCACCCGGACGGCACACTGGCCGACTACCTGGCCACGCTGGGCCGGTTGGAGGCACTGGCCTCCGGCCCCGCAGAGGTGTTGGGATTGCCGGGTCACGGCGAGGTCCTGCGAGATCTGGCAGGTAGCTGCGCTGCCCTGCGGGAACATCGCGTTGCGCGTCTTGAAGAAGTCCGGGCAGCAGCAGACCAGCTGGGACGGGATGCGGAACTGCTCACGGACCGCATCTACCCGGATGTCCCAGAGGGTGCGCGCCGCGCGGCAGTGCGCTCCATCGAGGCCCAGCTGGAGTATCTGGCCCAGCAGGCACCGTCTGCTTGACTGCCCACAGGTGAGGAGAGGCCGTGTTCAGGAAAACTCCGGTACACCTGGCGGATTACACAGCGTTCCTGCCCGCCCACCGCCGTGCAGACATGGTTGAACCTGACCACGGCTGGTGGCCCTGGCGCAGTTCAGCGATTCATCTGCTCCGCAGTGGCGCACCGCAGGCACCGGTCCGGCTGGTGGTGGTCCACGGCGCCGGAGCACATGCCGAGGCGTTGTGGCCCCTGGCGTCCCTGGTGGCACATGAGGAGGTGGAGATCACCGCACTTGACCTTCCGCTCTACGGGCAGACCCGGGTCAGCCGGCCAAGGGCTGTCCGTTACGACCATTGGGTGGAGTTGCTGTGTGACTACCTGCTGGCCACCGACGACGGCCGTCCCGTGGTTGTGCTCGGCGGGAGCATCGGCGGCTTGCTTGCCGTGGAAGCTTCCGCCCGGGCCGGCAACGTCACCGTGGTGGTGGCGACGTGTCTGCTGGATCCGCTGACCAGCCCAGCACGCGCTTGCATGACTCGGTTCGGTAGAGCCGCCCTGCCGTTCATGAAGCTGCTGCCACTGGTTCGAGGACCCGTAGCACGCGTGCCGGTGAAGATCTCTTGGACTGCCAACCTGGCAGCCATGGGGCGCGATCCTGCCCTGGGCCGGCTGTGCGCGCGGGACACTCGCGGTGGTGGCGCATGGGTGCCCTTGGGATTTCTGGCCTCGTACCTGCAGTTCAACCACTGGGCGGCCAAGACCCAGGGCGTCCCCGTCCACCTGGCACATCCACAAAATGATGACTGGACCCCCATGGAGCTGAGTCAGCGCACGCTCAAGGATCTGCCCGGCAAGGCCACGTTGACCGTGCTCCAGAACTGCGGGCACTTCCCGCTGGAGGAACCGGGTCTCAGCGACCTTGTTGAGCTTCTCAGAGACACTGTCACCCAAGCACGCATGGCCCGCTGAGGGTCACACCGAATAAACCGGCGGGCCCGTGCGGCGTCGTAAGAGCCACCAGGCGCCGATGGTCAAGCCCACCAACCCCAGCAGCACCAGGACCGGCAGGAAAACAGCAACCACTGACAGGAGCACGGCCGCACCGTCCTCCGCCGTGGAGAGGACCGGAGCGGCGGTGCCGGCGGAGACCGTGTTGGCCACAGGCCGGGTCAGGGCTTTGACGCCGTGGACCAGCAGGGCAAGCAGAACACCGATCACAATCGGCACCCAGGTTCCGGAGCTCACGAACTGTTCCGGGTCCGTGACCGTTGCGGTCTGTCCACCCAGCGTGAGCCCGGCGATGTCCGAGGTCATGGAGGACCCGAACACAATGCCACCGGAGGTGGGGCGGACAACGGTCTGGATGACGTCGTTGACGGAATCGATGGCCGGGACCTTGTCCGCAACCACTTCCAGGGCCAACAGCACGGCAAAAATGATGAGCACCCACCCGTTGGAGAGCCACGCAAAATTGGGGCCAAGGTCAACAAACTGGGTGTAGCGGTCCAGAAGTCCCAGGACCAGAAGGGGGATCCAGGCGTTGAGGCCGGCAGAAGATGCCAGGCCAAGGCCGGTCAGGGCGTCCATGGTGCTGATACTAGCCGCACCCGGATCCCCCGCTGTCAGCAAGTGGTCGAATCCACTGATCAGGCAGTGACTTCAGGCCGCTCGCCGTCCCAGTAGGGCTCGGTTTTCTTCAACCGGGCCACGACGGCGTAGGTCACCGGGATCACCAGAACCTCCACCAAGCATTTCCACACGTAGCCAACAATCACGTAGTTCAGGAACTGGCCAAAGGTCTGAATGCCGATGATGGGTGCGGCCACGGCACAGAAGATCAGGGTGTCCACGAACTGGCCAACCAGGGTGGAGGAGATCAAGCGTGCCCACAGGTGCTTTTCACGGGTCTTCTCCTTGACCTTGACCAGGACCCAGGCGTTGAGCAGCTGGCCCACCAAGAAGCCCAGGAGGGAGCCGGCCACAATCAGCGGGACGGGGCCCAGCACCTGGACAAACGCCTCCTGGCCTTCGTAGAAGGAGGCGGAGGGCAAGGCAATGATGATCCAGAAACAGATGCTGGCAAACAGTGCTGCGGCAAAGGAGGTGATGATCGCGCGGCGTGCCGCGCGGAAGCCCCAGACCTCGGAAACAACATCGCCCAGGACGTAGGCGATGGGGAAAAGGAAAAAGCCGCCGTCGGTCACGATCGGACCGATCTCAATGCCCTTGGTGGCGCCGATGTTGGACAGAATCAGCACCACGGCATAGGCAGCCACAAACTGATCAAAGGCGGTTCGGGTGCGCGGGGCGAACCGGGCAGCTGCGGTGTTGCTGGAGGTGTGCGCGGGTGCCGCAACGGCGCCCGCGTGCCCAGAGGCAGGCTCGGACACGGATTCGGAAGGAACTTGGGACATCGTGGTTCCGCTTTCTTCAGTGAGGGGTCGGTGACGGTGCCTGCAAGAGCGCCGGGGACGGGTTCGTACAGCTGGTGACGAAACTGGTCGACTGGTCTTGGTCAGAAAAACACCCGCAGAGCACAATAAGGCCCATGACTACTTCTACGAACCCGCCGTTTGCTCTGACCGTTGCCGGAAACGAGGCGACCGGTGGAGCCGGCGCCCAGGCTGATCTCAAGACCTTCCAGGAACTGGGAGTGTTCGGGTCCCTGGCTCTGACCTGCATCGTGTCCTTTGACCCCAACAACGACTGGGGTCACCGCTTTGTCCCCGTTGACCCCCAGGTCATTGCTGACCAGCTGGAAGCCACCACGTCTGCCTACAACCTGGACGCCGTGAAGTTGGGCATGTTGGGCACCCCGGCCACCATCGACGTCGTGGCCAAGGCCATGGAGGAGCTCAAGCCCAAGCACCTGGTGCTGGACCCCGTGCTGATCTGCAAGGGTCAGGAACCCGGCGCGGCCCTGGACACGGATGAAGCCCTGAAGTCCAAGATCCTGCCGTTGGCCACGTTTGTGACCCCCAACCACTTCGAGTCCCTCTCCCTGTCCGGGATGGATTCGATCACCACTGTGGAGGACCTGGAGGAGGCCGCCAAGCGCATCCACGAACGCTCCGGTGCCGTGGTGCTGGCCAAGGGCGGCGTCCGCTTGGACGGCCCGGAGGCCGTGGACGTTTACCACGACGGCGAAACCACGGAAATCCTCTCCGCACCCAAGGTGGAAGATGTGGCCGTGGCCGGTGCCGGATGCACCATGGCTGCTGCCGTCACGGCAGAACTGGCCAAGGGCTTGAGCCCCCTTGAAGCTGCACGGGCGGCCAAGGAGTTCGTCTCCGCCGGGATCCGTCAGCGCATCACCTCCAACGCCCCGTTCGATGCTCTGTGGCAGGGCGGGCTGGCGGCTGAACGCGCTATCGGGTGACGTTCACCCCACTCCCAGGGTTTTTGGTGACAACTCTGTCTAAGATGTCGTCATGCCAAAAATCCAGGCGGCAAGCAATGCCGAACAGCGCGAGCACACCAAGCGAGCGATCCTCGAAGCCTTTGGGCAGCTTCTGTACTCGCAGGGCCTGACCGGGCTGACCATGACCCACGTGGCCAAAACGGCCGGGGTGGGTCGCACCGCGGTCTACAACTACTTTGCGGACATGGGTGAGCTGCTGGTGGCTTACACCCTGGATGAAACCGAACGGTTCATGACTGACCTCCAAGGTGATCTGGAAGGCGTGGAGAACCCGGTGGACAAGCTGGGAATCTACGTCCGGGCGCAGATCGATGACCTCTCCCGGCGTCATCTACCCCCGGGGCCGGCCATGCGCACGGTCCTTTCCCCGGATGATTTCCAGAAGCTGGGCGAACACGTGGGTGCGCTGCGCGGCATGCTGACCGCCATCCTCCAGGAGGCCGTCGAGGACGGATGGTTGCCCAACGGTGACCTGCAGGAGATGGGTCGTCTGGTGCACAGCTCCCTCACCGCCACCGCAGACCGTGAGGCGCAGTCAGAGGAAGCTCGGGCAGCCCATGAGCGGCATGTCCAGGCCACCGTGCTGTTCGCGCTACGCGGCCTGGGCGCCCAGTTCGACGCCCAGGGTTCGCCCGTTCGCCTGGAGGTTCCCCACCCCGCACTGAGCGTGGCGGTCTGAGGAATCGCGCTACCCTGGACGTGAAGTGCAACAAGGCCCGCACCGGAATCCGGTGCGGGCCTTGTTGCACATGGCGCAGCCATCAGACTCAGTCGTCAGCACCTGGCCACATGGTGTCCACCGAATACCGCTGCCCCGTGGAGAAGTCGTACTGCACCATGGTCAAGTCATCCAAGGCCCGCATGGATGCCTCATCCAGGTTTTCCCTGTCAATGGCCTCACCCCGGAAGTTCAGGGTCCGCACGTGCTGCGGCACCGGAACGGTGTGCCGGACATCGTCCAGCAGGGCGATGTAGGGCGGCACCTTGGCATCCGCCACCTCATAGATCATGGGCAGGAACATGGCGGGGGTGACGGCAGGGGCCCTCTGTGCCTCATTGGTCTTGTTGTTCCACACGAAGAACGGGGTGCGGACCTGCGCCTCAGGCACGTTCTGGCCCAGAATGTCATCGTTGTAGACACCCGGGTGGTGATCGCCGTAGAAGACCACCACGGTTTCTTCCTCGCGGTTGCGCAGCTCCTGCAGGAACTCCTGGGTGGCAGTGTCAGTGTGGGACAACCCCCGGGCGTACTGCCCGTACTGAGCGGCGGTGTCCGGATCCTGGATGTCTGAAGCAATGGGGTTTGTGTAGAAGTCGCCGTATGGACCGTGGTTCTGCATGGTCACCACATTCATGAACAACGGTTCTTCCGTGTTGTCCATCTGGTACAGAACCTCGTTGTAGGCCGACTGGTCACTCACGTACGGGTTGCCCTGAATGCGCATGTTCTCCTGCATCGCGGCGTCGTCAATCACCTCGTCAAAGCCCAAGGTTTCGTAGACGTCAGAACGCTTGTACATGTGCAGGTTGTAGGCGTGCGCGGCCACCGTGTGGTGCCCCGTTGCGTTGAAGGCGCCCACCGCGGAGGGGTAGGTGTCGTGCTCGCTGACAAACATCTGGAACGGGGAGGTCACCTGCGGTTGGAACAAGCCCACAGGCTGCCCCGTCAGGGACTCGAACTCCATGGTGGAAGTTCCCCCACCAAAGGAATTGGCGTACACCGTGCCCGCCAGGGTTTCAGACATGGTCTGCTGGGTGTTGGGAACCGGGTTGGTATCCAGCTCAAAGCCCTCCATCCAGGACGGGTCAGTGAAGGACTCGGAGAGCACCACCACCACGTTGACGTCATCCATGGTGTTGGGACGCTGCGCATTGATCTCATCTGCCCGCTGCTCATACCGCTGGGTGATGTCATCCATGGTCTGCGCACTGTAGCCATCGGGCTGCAGCATGGGATCAATCGGCATGTTGTAGAGGAAACCGCCCATGAACCCGTTGGCTCGGTAGTTCCACAGCTGGCTGGAGGTGGTCCAGCCCGGGCCCTTGGCCTCATACATGGAACGCCACATGTTGGGCGGATTGTTGAAGTTGACGGCATGGACCAGCAGCGCGCCGGTCACCACCAGGATGCCGATGCGGGTGGCCAGGAACCCCTTGTTGATCCCACCGCCTTCGCGACGTAACCGGGGACGCGGGAACCAGCGGTCAGCCAGTGACCCCAGTCCCACGATCACTGCAACCCCCGCCACCACGGCCACAATCAGCAGGACCACGGCACTGGTTTCCACCATGGAGAGCACAAAACCTGCCTCCGTGACAAAGTCCAGGTCACTGGGGAAAAACGGTTCGCGGCGCAGCTCAACCTTGTTGCGGTTGATCTCCCCCACAATCAGCACCAGGGTGATCACGATCCCCACGGTCCACCAGAGGCGCCCGAGCACAGCCCACACGAATGCCAGCACCACAAAGAGCACCAACATGTCCAGGTACCTGGCAGCTTCCATGGCCTGGCTGAAAGTGTCCTCCGGTGCGCTCACCGTGTACTGCAGCCACACGGCGCTGAACATGGCGGCAGCAATCAGAACCAACGTGCCCAGCACTGCGCCGCGCCAGGTGGCGCGGCGACGACGTTTGGTGATCCTCGGCTCGGCCTGCGTGGGCTGCTCAGGCGAGGAGGTGGTGTTCACGGTCAATACAGATACCCGTCAGAGAGAATTCACATGGTTTTGCGGCAGGTCAGGTTACCAGCCGCGGTGCCCCACGCCACGGGTTTGTGCTCAACGGCACCTGGCACTCAGCCCGACCACGATGACGACGTCCCATCCGGACGCCTGACCCTCAGATGCGAAACAGACGCCCGGCGCATGGCGCCAGCTCCCACTGTTGGGTTGATGCTGGCACCGCGCGCCGGGCGCCGTCGTGTTTTCCGGTCACGCTCAGCCGGTGATGATGCCCGTCTGAGCCGGGATGGTCACGCCGTCGATCACCACAGCCTCCTGCCGGTAGTTCACCCAGACCTGACGACCGTCAGAGAGGTCCCGGCGCCACACCGAGTACTCGTACCAGGTGTCCTTCTCCCCCACGGCCACCACGTCAGGGTTGCTCAGGGCATCACGCAGAACGGCCACGGACGGATCCGATTCATCCAAGGACACATCCGTGACTGACTCGTAGGCGGAAGATCCGTTGGCAGCAGTTTCCTGGCAGTCAGGCTGTGCCTGCATGATGGCCATGTCCAGGTTGGTGCCGGTCTCCTTGCCCGTCAGCACGGTGGCCAGGCTCAAGGTCATGTCCTGGACGCGGCGCTGGTCCACCTGCCACATGAGGCTGGCGGTATTCGGCGTGGAATCCACCAGGCACTGCCCACCGATCGAGCCGGTCAGGCTGGGGGAGGTGGTGGCATCCACCGCGAACTGGTGCATGACCACGGGGGTGGAACGGGACAGCTGTGCCAGCACGTCCGCGTTCTGCTCCACCGCGTAGAAGGCACCGAACTGGCTTCCCGTGGGGCTGCCGATCACGAATTCCCGCATCATCCAGTCCAGGTTGCCGCTGTCAGCAAGCTCCTGGGCCAGTGCCACCTGGTTCTGCTTGTCCGAATAGATGCCCAGGTTCCCTGCCAACACCTTGTCCGGACCGGCTGCCTCCATGGCATCCGCAATTATGTCCACGGTGCGCAGGATGGCGCGGCCGTAGGCGTCGTCGGAGCCCCACGGGCCCCATGTGCCGATCTCTGCCATGTCCTGCCCGTGGGCCGGGGACATGGCCATGTCATCCATGAAGATCCCGTCGAACCGCACCGGAGCGGCCCCGGTGGTCCCCACCACGGAGTCCGTGGTGACCATGGCGACGGCGTGCTCACCGCAAGCCCTTGCGTAGGACTCCGACTGGTCCGCGATGGTGATGAAGTCAAAGGCCGGGTACACGGCATAGCCCTTGGAGTTGGTGGCCACGTTGCCGTTGTTGGGGGTCACGGCGTACTGATCGCCGTAGGCGGGATCCACGCAACTGGGGTAGAACGGTGCCTTGTCCCATCCGGAGATGGCCGGCATGCCACCAATGTTCAAGTACGCCAGGAACTCGGTGCCCGGGTTGGCGGCCTTCATGTCCGCCAACGTGCAGTCACCGTCAGCCAGCACACCTGATGCCACCAGTGGAGCCACAATCGCCGTGTCCACCAGGCCCACCATGGAACCGCCCGGGCACATGGCCTGGGCCTGCTGGTAACCGTGCAGATAGGCCACGCGTCCGGCAGGGGTGTTGCTGCCCGTGTTCGTGGTGTTCGTAGTGGTCGACTCCGTGGGAGCGGGTGCCCCCGTGGGTACGGGCGACTCAGTGGGTGCCGGGGCCTCTGTCGCCTCGGGGACTGCCGGTTCCGGTGCCACCGTTTCAGGTCCCTGCACCGGACTGGCGGTTTCCGGGGTCTGTGCAGGTGCCGGGGTCTCCGGGGTCGACACCGGGGTGGTGTCCGTGTTGCTCACCGGCACAACGGGGGTCTGCATTTGGGGCACGGTGGTCCCGGATCCGGCATTGGTGTTCGTTCCGGAAGTGCTCCCAGTCGGCTGTGCGGGCTGCGACGTCGGTGTGGGCTGAGGTGCTGGCGTGGGATCAACTTCCGGCGCCGGGGAGACCACCGGCTGTGATACCGGAGCCGGTGTGGGCTGAACTTCAGGCTCGGGCTGCACCGTGGGTTCAGGCTGTGCCACAGGAGCGGGCTGGGCCTCAGGCGCGGTGACCGGTTCCTGAATCGGGTCAGTCTCTGGCTGTGCCACGGGCACCTGGGGTTCCGGTGTTGGCGCCGGCGGTGCTGTTTCCCCCGCCGGTTCGTCGACCGTCGGGACCTCTGAGACGGGTACCCCATCCGCCGGTACAGCATCAGTGGGCTGCTCCCCAACACTCGGCTCCACAACACTGGGCTCCGACTCAGTGGGTGCTGCGTCAATCGGCGCCGTATCAAGTGGATCCGCGACGGTAGGGGTTTCAGTCACAGGGGACTCGGTGACGGGAGCCTCAGGTGCCTGCCCGTCAGTGTTCGGTGCTTCAGGAGTCGGAACCTCAGCCGGGGCTTCAGCCGCAGGACTCTCCTGCACGGGGCTTTCCGGTTGTTCAGCGGGCACGGGATCCACGGCAGTTTCCGGTTGAATCTCCGGCTGTTGGGCCGCCGGAACGTCCACCACAGGTGTCGGGGCCTCTGGTGCCGGCTCGGCGGGCACCTCCACCACTGGCGTTTCCACGGGTGGGGTCGAAACTGATGGCGAGTCCACGATCGGTGTCTCAACCGCCGGGGGCTCCTCTGCCGGAACCGGAGTGTCAACAACCTCCGGCGCAGTCTCGGTGGCAGGTGCCTCACCGGTCGTCGTCGGTGTCACCGGGGCTGGAGAAGGTGCCGGAGCCGGGGGTGGAGTTGGATCAACCGTCCCTCGGTTGATCTGCCACCGGTCACGGGCCACGTGGTGGGCTGACGTGCTGGTCCAGTCCACGCGAGGGCGCTCCAAAGCGGCACGCAGATTGCGCGCCAGGGCGCGTCGATCCACGCGCTCACCAGAGGTGTCCACCTCCGCAGCTGCTGCGGGCGCCGTGGTTGCTTCCGGCGGGGTGGTGGGCTGAGGGCTGGCGGTGGAGTCGTTGGAGGAAGGCTGAGCTTCCCCGGACACCACGCCGAGTGGCCCCATGGGAACCGTGCATGCAACCAGGGCAGAACTGGTGAGCACAGCGGTTCCGGTCAGACGGGCCATCCGTGTGGAGGGCTTCATAGGAGGGTCCCCGTTCTCTTGGAAATGAAGGCGGAACGATCGTTGTCGGATCGTTACCTCGGAGGACCCTACTCAAGTTGACCTGCACCGTCACCGAAAAACTGTCGATAAACGGAACCGTCCACACTTGTGTGCGCAGGCATACGACTCCACATGTATTTGCGCCTGTCACGCGGCACGGGCCATGCGACCCGCTGTCACGCGCGGCCACCCATCTACAACCTCGCACCCTGCCCGCGGCAACTTGCTGCGCGCAGGGAAGGTGCCCGGATCGGCGTCGATAGGCTTGGTGTAGCAGCAGGTCATCTCCCCCGGAAAGACGCATCCCATGAGCACCTTGATCCTCTCCGCGAGCAAGCACGGCTCCACCACGGACATCGCCGCACGAATTGCGGAGACGTTGTCCACACAAGGCGTTCAGGTGACTGTTGGAGCCCTGGATGATGCCAACCTGGCTTGTGCCGATTGTGTGGTGATCGGCCTGCCTGTTTACACGCAGAAACTGCTGGCCTCAGGGGTGGATTTTCTGGCCGAGCATCAAGATGAACTGGATTCCAGAGAGGTGTTCATCTTTGTCTCCGGTGGATCGCCGCATCTGGACGCCAAACTGCGAGCGCAGCTGCAGCAGTACACCGCTCACCAGGTCCAGTACTTCCGCGGAGCCGTGGACTCCAGCAAGCTCAACCTGGCGGAGAAGGCTGTCCTCAAGGTGGTCAAGTCTCCCCTGGATGCCGACTGGAGGGACTGGGATGCCATTGATCAGTGGGTTGTGAGCATCGCAGCATCTGAACCCGGTGAAGCTGGCACCGGGAACATTGACTCCTGACGGTGACGAGCGTCCCCACCCGTACCGAGTCCCCACCGCACGGTTGGTCCCCCACAAAACCTGCGGATGCCCACGCTGTGGGCGGTGATCTGGAAACGCGATCGGGAGTCGACAACCGAGTGGGGTTTGCACAGCTGGCTGGACAGTCAACAACCGAGTGGGGGAGCCGACCGTCGTCGTGAACCCGGCCAGCCCATGCCACTCACCCTGATTCGGGGGTTGGCCCCGGACAAGAAAGCGAACAGAAAGCAAAGAACGGCGCCCCCGCTCAAAGAGCGAGGGCGCCGTTCTTGATCAATCTGCGGAGGATGGGGGATTTGAACCCCCGAGGGCGTGAACCCAACACGCGTTCCAGGCGTGCGCCATAGGCCGCTAGGCGAATCCTCCAGGCCACATGAACACTGCGGGGCGAACCGCCGCGTGGACATGCACAGGACAGCCTAGACCAAGAACGCAGGTGAGGTAAAACCGGCGCCGTACACCGTGGGTCCATCGCCAACCAAGGCCCCGAAAGCAGCGCTGCGAGCAGGACCCGCTCGGTCAGTTTTCCACCCGGCCACGGGGTCGGCTAAGGTATTGGCCAGCCCCTCGTGTGGCGTCATCCTGCGGAACTCCCCCAGGGCCGGAAGGCAGCAAGGGTACGTGGGCTCTGGCGGGTGCACGAGGGGTCTTCACTTTCTGTGCATCACACCAGACGTGACCGCATCCTCCCCCGGTCCACAGGTTCCAAGAACCCCACTGTGATGTCGTCCTCCCTGATTAAGGTGTCTGTGTGACCACCGCCTTGTATCGCCGCTACCGGCCGGAAACCTTCCAGGACGTGATCGGACAGTCTCACGTGACTGATCCGCTGATGACCGCGCTGCGCAAGAACAAGGTCAACCACGCCTACCTCTTCTCCGGGCCGCGTGGCTGCGGCAAGACCACGTCCGCCCGCATCTTGGCGCGCTGCCTCAACTGTGTGGAGGGCCCCACCCCCACCCCGTGCGGTCGCTGCGGATCCTGCGTGGATCTCTCCCGTGACGGCGCGGGATCCCTGGATGTCATTGAGATGGATGCGGCCTCCCACGGTGGCGTGGATGATGCCCGCCAGCTGCGCGAACGCGCCACGTTCGCCCCGGTGCGGGACCGCTACAAGATCTTCATCATCGATGAGGCCCACATGGTCACCCGGGACGGTTTCAACGCCCTGTTGAAGATCGTGGAGGAGCCTCCGGAGCACATCAAGTTCATCTTTGCCACCACGGAGCCGAACAAGGTGCTGCCCACCATTCGCTCCCGCACCCACCATTACCCGTTCCGCCTGGTCCCGCCCGAACCGTTGATGGGCTACCTGCAGCAGCTCAGTGACCAGGAGTCCGTGGGCGTTGAACCCGGTGTGATGGCCATGGTGGTGCGCGCCGGCGGTGGATCGGTTCGCGATTCGCTTTCCGTCCTGGATCAACTGATGGCCGGCACGGACACGGATTCCGTGACCTACAACCTGGCCGTTTCCCTGCTGGGGTACACGCACGGAGCGCTGCTTGACGACGTCGTTGACGCATTTGCCTCTGGGGATTCGGCCACCGTGTTCCGCGCCGTGGACCGCGTGATCCAAACCGGTCAGGACCCACGGCGGTTTGTGGAGGATCTGCTGGAGCGATTCCGTGATCTTGTGATTGTGGACGCCGTTCCGGAGTCAGCCGCCAACATCCTGCACGGCATGCCGGAGGACCAGGTGGCCCGGTTGCGCAATCAGGCTCAGCTGATGGGGGCTGCGGAACTTTCCCGCGCCGCGGACATCACCAATGAGGCCCTCACGGAAATGACCGGGGCAACCTCTCCGCAGCTGCATCTGGAACTGCTGTGCGCCCGCCTCTTGCTGCCTTCCGCAGAGAATTCCACCCGGGGCGCGGGCGCCCGCATCGACCGCTTGGAACGCCGGTTGAACATGGGCCGAACCGGCGCGCCCACGGGGCCATTGGTGGGCGTTGACACAGCCTCGCCCTCCCCCAACGACGACGCCCCCGCGGCCACTGAGCGCGCACACTCACCACAGACCAGCGCGCCGTCCCCGAGCGCAACGGCTGATGCGGCCTCCCGGTCGGCGCAGGAACAGAGCGCCAACGATTTGAGGGCGACGGAGCGCGCGCTGCCGGCAGAACGCAAATCAGGAACCTCCCCAGGCGCGCAGTCTGGTGCCGAGGAACCTGAGCTCCAAGAGTCGGCAGCCAGCAGCACGCCCACACCTGATGCAGTATCTGAATCGGTGCCTCCCCGGGGCGAAGCGGCCCAGCAGGAAGCGCCAGCACCCCATGCGGATCCAGCCACCGCTCAGGGGCCATCCAGCGGTGGCGGGATCGACATGATTCGCGGTTCCTGGACGGAGATTGTGAACACCCTGGCGGACATCCACCGGGTCTCATGGATGACCGTCATGCGGGCCACACCCGTGGCCTTTGACGGCTCCGTGCTGCAGGTGGTTTTTGACGCTGCGGGAGATCGGAAGAACTTCCCCCGCTTTGAGCCCAACCTGGTGGCAGCCATCCAACAGGTCCTGGGAGTCTCCTGCCGTGTGGAGGCAGTGGGCCCCGGAGAGGGTGGCAGTCACCGGCCCGCTGGGGGTGCCCCCGGACCCGCCGGCGGAGGATCCGGACCTGCGACTGGAGGCTCGGGGCCTGGCGGAGGATCCAGGCCTGCTGGCGGCGTACCCGGGCCTACCGCTGGAGGCTCTGGACCCGCCAGCTCTGGATCTGGGCCTGCTGCTGGACACCCTGGCACTGCTGGCACGCCCCAGGGCAGCGCGGAGCCCACCAGCTCAAACGACCGCACCAGGCGCACCGGAACAAGCAGCCACGCGGGTGACCAAACGCCCTCGGCGGACACGGATTCTGCCCCTGTGAACACTTGGGCCGTCGCCCAGATCCCAACCGGTGACGAGCATCAGGAAGATGCCCCGAGCTCACCGGACCAGGGGGATGCACCGGAGGAGTCGCCCGCCAACGCAGGGCCCTCGGTTGGGGCTGACGGCTCCGCATCATCCCCGCAGACCGTGGAGAAGCAGCCCACTCCCCCGTCGGAGCACACGGACGCTGCCCCCCGTACACGCACCCACGCCAACACATCAGGCAACTACACCGACTCAGCAAACAGTGGCCCTGTCTCTTCGGGAGTCGGCACAGGCTCATCGCGCCCTGACCCCACAGCATCAGGATCTGAGCCCACCGCATCAACGTCTGCGCCGACCGCATCGGGCCCGGACTCCACGGCCGCCAACGAAGTCACAGATCGTGGCCAACCCCGGCAGTCCTCACCACGACATCCGTCCGCAACCTCCACCTGGGAGCGGACGGATTCTTCCACCCCTCCGGACTCTCCGGAACCGCCGGCCAGCCCGTATGACGACATCCCCTGGCCTGATGAACCTCCGCCAGAGGATGAACCGCCCTTCGCGGACACCTACGGTCAGGGGCGCCCGTCGCGGGCAGCCGCACATTCAGCACCAACCACCCGGCACGAATTGCCCACGGCCCCGCCACCTCTCGGCACGCCGCGGTCAACCGGCACCCCTTCCTCAGTCAATGCAACGGCCACCATCACGAGTGAGGCGGATGCCCCCGCCCAGCCCACTGCCACTGCCACTGCCACTGAGGATGAGCTGCCACCGGAGCAGTGGCGGCCGTCGTCGTCAAGCAACGGCAACGGGTCAGCACCTGCCACGGCTGCGAAACCAGCACCGTCCGCTCCCCCACGCAAGCCCAGTTTCCGGGAACGGCACGCCGCTCAAATCGCAGCGGCCCGTGCCGATTCGGCCACCAAGCCACCCGCCCGGGGGGCTGAGGCAAGCCCGGATGAAGACTTTGTGCCCAGTGATGACGACGTCGCAGTGGAGAACTCAGGGCTTCAAGGCCGTGCCATGATCGAGAAGATCCTGGGCGGGCGCTTGGTGGAAGAACGCCCCCACCAGTCATTGCTGTGAACAAGGCCGCCCCACCTGTCAGCGTGCGTGTGGGCCCATCAATCGTGAAGTGAGTATGTGACGTGTACGAAGGTGCAGTTCAAGACCTGATCGATGAACTCGGTCGCCTGCCCGGTGTGGGTCCCAAGTCGGCTCAGCGCATTGTTTTTTTCCTGCTAGACGCTGACCGCCAGGACGTTCAGCGTTTGTCTGATGCCATGAGCGCGGTCAAGGAACGGGTCAAGCACTGTCAGATCTGCGGCAATGTGGCCGAGCAGGACGAATGCGCCATCTGCCGGGACGCCCGCCGGGATCAGACCGTGATCTGTGTGGTGGAAGAGCCCAGGGACGTCATGGCCATTGAACGCACAAAGTCGTTCCGTGGCCTCTACCACGTACTGGGAGGCTCCATCAATCCCATTGCGGGCATCGGGCCTGATCAGCTGCGGGTCCGTGAGCTGATGACTCGACTCTCGGACGAGTCGATCGAGGAAATCGTGTTGGCCACGGACCCCAATCTGGAAGGTGAAGCCACCGCCACCTACCTGGCTCGCATGCTGAAAACACTGGGCATCAAGGTCACCCGCCTGGCCTCCGGGCTGCCGGTGGGTGGGGACCTGGAATACGCGGACGAGGTCACCCTGGGACGCGCGTTCGAGGGCCGCACCACCGTGAACTGAGCCCAGTCCCCGATACCGGCGGGGCAAACCCCGTCAGAACCACCAAACCTCCGCCGGTACCATGGTTTGAGCCCTGCGCAGCAACACGGCAGCGGGGAAGCAGAACACAGCGCAAAACCTGGGGAGCCAGAGCAGATGAGCTTGATCGTGCAGAAGTTCGGTGGATCATCGGTCGCGGATGCGGCCAGCATCCGCCGCGTCGCACGCCGGATCGTGGAGACCAAGGAGGCCGGAAACGACGTCGTTGTGGTGGTTTCGGCCATGGGTGACACCACGGACGAACTGATTGACCTGGCCAACGAGGTCTCCTCCCACCCGCCGGCTCGTGAAATGGACATGCTGCTGACCGCCGGTGAGCGCATTTCCATGTCCCTGCTGGCCATGGCCATCAATGACTTGGGCGCACCGGCGCAGTCCTTCACCGGGTCTCAGGCGGGCATGATCACGGACGGGGACCACGGTGCGGCCTCTCTGGTGGAGGTCACCCCGTTCCGCATTCAGGAATCAGTGGAGGCGGGCAACATCGCGATCATTGCGGGCTTCCAGGGTGTGCACCGCAAGACCAAGGACATCACCACGTTGGGCCGCGGCGGTTCGGACACCACCGCGGTGGCGCTGGCTGCTGCCATGAAGGCCGATGTCTGTGAGATCTACTCGGACGTGGACGGCGTGTTCACCGCTGATCCCCGCATTGCACCCAAGGCCCACAAGCTGGATGAGATCTCCAGTGAAGAGATGCTGGAAATGGCTGCCAACGGCGCCAAGATCCTGCACCTGCGCTGCGTGGAGTACGCGCGCCGTTTTGGCGTGAAACTCCACGTCCGCTCCTCCTTCTCCCGCGCTGAAGGCACCTGGGTGATCCCCAGCGAAGACGACACCACTTTCTCCACCTCCACAAAGGAGATCCCCTTGGAACAGCCCCTGATCGCCGGAATCGCTCATGACCGCAGCCAGGTCAAGGTCACTGTGGTGGGCGTCCCGGACCGCCCTGGCATTGCCTCCACCATCTTCCGCCTGCTGGCTGACGCCAAGGTCAACGTGGACATGATTGTGCAAAACGTCTCCGTGGCTGATGACCCCACCACGGACCTGTCCGTGACCATGCCGGAGTCCCAGGGCGAGCTGGCCATGAATCTGTTGCGTGCCGCCGAGGAGAAGATCGGCTACGCAGGCCTGGAGTTCGACGACAAGGTGGGCAAGCTGTCCCTGGTGGGCGCCGGCATGAAGTCCAACCCGGGCGTCTCCTTCACGTTCTTTGACGCACTGGCGGCCAACAACATCAACATCGACATGATCTCCACTTCTGAGGTCCGGATTTCCGTGATCACCGCAGCGGACCGCCTGGATGACGCCGTGCGCGCCGTGCACACCGCGTTCAACCTGGATTCGGAGCAGGACGCCACCGTGTACGCGGGGACGGGCCGCTGAGCCCCACGGTGACCGACTCTGCCCCCAGCACGAACGCCACTGCCCTGGTCTTGGAGCCGGGGCAGTGGCGTTCTGCGCAGTCCGCTCACGTGCAGCGGGTCCGCGAGTGGACCGAGCCTTTCCGCCAGCGTCGTCACCGCGGCCTGAAACACCCGGTCAACGACTTCCTGTTCACCTATTACTCCTTCTCCCCTGGCAAGTTCGAACGCTGGAGCCCGGGGTCCGGCGTCGTACTGTTGGGCGCTGCCCAGGAATTCGCGGGCCAGAAATTTTGGCGCGCCGTGGAGGGCCCGGAAGCCGCTGCCGTGGGGATTCACGACGACGACCGCGCTGTCACCTTTGATCTGCAGGCCTTCCTGGCCGCTCGGGGCAGTGCTGTGGAGTTCGTGGACATGTTGGTGCGCCGCACCGCGGCACGGCCGGGGTTGTTCGGGTGCTTCGGGATGCACGAATGGGCCATGGCCTACCGTTCAGCGGTCAACGGGGTGCGCCATGAACAACTGCCGCTGCGGCTGGGTGCGGATGGCACGGATGCGGTGGTGGAGGCGAACAACCTCAAGTGCACGCACATTGACGCCTTCCGGTTCTTCGCCCCGGAGGCCGCACCCATGAATCAACTTCAGCCAACGCGAGAAACCCAGCGCGACCTGGAGCAGCCCGGGTGTCTGCACGCCAACATGGATCTGTTCAAGTGGGCGTACAAGCTGTACCCGGTCGTCCCCTCCGAGTTGATGGCTGATGCCTTCGAGCTGGCCCTGGAGGTCCGCGCCACGGACATGGAAGCTTCCCCGTATGACCTCACGGAGTGGGGTTACTGCGTCGTTGCCGTGGAAACCCCGGAAGGCAAAGCCGAGTACGTGAGGCGGCAAAAGGACTTTGCACGCCGTGCGCAACCCATCCGCGAGCGCCTGCTGGACGTGACGGGCGCCTTGCTCTGTGCCGAACCCTCACGGGACTCGGCCATCAGGGCGTGATGGGCGAGTCCCGTGAGGGTTCGGCGCGGTGGAGGTTGGATCCACCGGAGAGATGTTCGCTCACCCGGTGCCGCATGAGTTCCGAGCGTCGGGCATAGAGCTCTGCTTCTTCCCCGCCCGCCTGGGCCACACGCCAGAAATGCGCGGAGGTGAAGAGCACCTCGTGCATCAAGTACCCGCACCGGCGCGCCAGGAGTTCCTCCAGGTCAACAGGCACACCCAGGGTCTGCCGTTCGCGTGCGTAAGCCTGAGCTTGGGCCCGAATCTGCGTCTGGGACATGGGTGCATAGAACGGCTCCAAGTAGACGGGGCCGCCGGAGTAGGCCAGGTCCTTGGCGGGATCCCCCTGCCCGGACCACTCCCAATCAACCAAGCGCGGGCATCCGCTGGAATCCAGCAGGACGTTGGACAGGGAGACATCCCCGTGGATGAAGCACCTCTCGGCCTGCGGGGAAAGAGCGGCCGCCTCCTGCTGATGGCGCACAAGGCCCGGCATCAACGGGGAGATGGTGGCGGCGGCCTCCGGTTCATGGGAACACCACCAGTCGTAGGCTGCCTCAGCATCAGCCACCGGGGTATAGGCGACGGCGTGAATTCCGGACTCGCCGGCCGCGTGGACGTGCAGGCGAGCCAGCTGTTCGGCCAAGCGGCCAAAGTCGGCAGAACGCCAGTCCTCCGTGGCACGGACCACGCCGGGGACCCGGGTGGTGACCCGATACGCCCGGGGGTCATGGGGCGTGGGGGAATGCATGTCCACCGGTTGCGCCGTGAGGCCCTGGGGCGCGCGTGCAAGTGCTGCGAACTCGGTGTCCATGGCCTGGGACAGTTCCGCCACGGGGCGCCGGGGGACTCGCACCACCACTTCTGCGCCATCGAGCCCTCCCGGCCCGTCGGCGGCGCGCAACAACCATGCTGTGAAGGATTCCCCACGCCCCAGTTTCTCACAGCTCAACGCCACCTCACAGCTCAGCCGCTGTGAGGAACTGGTGAACCAGTGCGGGTTTTCGGCTCCCAATGCGAGCACCCCGGCCCGATCCAACTGGGGTGGCGTGCTGGTCAGCTCGGGAGAAGTCATGGACCTCAGTCTTGCACCCACGGGGCTAGACTCAACCTGTCCGTCCGTTGCTGTGTCACCAGCCCGCTGTGATCCGGGCCTGACCTCAGCTGCTGACTCGTCCGCACCATCCTGCACAGGAGCGCCCGTGGCCCGCATTGTTGTTGACGTCATGCCCAAACCGGAGATTCTGGATCCGCAGGGGAAGGCCATTGTGCGAGCTTTCCCCCATCAGGGGATCACCGCTTTCTCCGGTGTCCGCCAGGGCAAGCGCTTTGAACTGGAAGTTGACGGTGAGGTCACGGAGGATGTGCTGGCCACAGCCCGCCACGCCGCTGAGACCATGCTCTCCAACCCGGTGATTGAGGACGTGGTCAACGTCAGCGTGATCGACGACTCCGACTCTGCCGAGGCCTGAGCCCGTGAGTGCCAACACCTTTGAAGCCCCCTTGGTGGCTGACCTCTCCTCCCCCGCCCCGGATGCCGCCCTCAAGGACGTTCGTGTGGGCATCGTGACCTTCCCCGGCACCCTGGACGACCGCGACGCCGCACGCGCCGTGGACATTGCCGGTGGCACCTCCGTACCACTGTGGCATGCGGATGCGGATCTGCAGGGCGTGGACGCCGTGATCTTGCCCGGCGGATTCTCCTACGGGGACTACCTGCGCGCCGGTGCCATCTCCCGTTTTGCCCCCTTGATGAGTCGGATCATCGACGCCGCGAACAGCGACGACGCCCTGCCGGTGTTGGGTATCTGCAACGGGTTCCAGATCTTGACGGAGTCCCATCTGTTGCCGGGCTCCATGATCCGCAACAACCACTTGAAGTTCATCTGCCGGGATCAGCGGCTGCGGGTGGAGAACGCCGGTACCACCTGGACGGCTGATTTCACCTCGGGCCAGGAGATCGTGGTTCCGCTGAAGAACAACGATGGCCAGTACGTCTGCGATCAGACCACCCTTGACACGCTGGAGTTTGAGGGCCGCGTGGCTTTCCGCTACGTAGGCCACAACCCCAACGGGTCCCTGAATGACATTGCCGGTGTGACCAATGCCCGCGGCAACGTGGTGGGTCTGATGCCCCACCCGGAGCACGCCGTGGAAGCCGGTTTCGGCCCTGATTCCACCGCCCAGGGGCAGGTTGCCATGGGAGAAGGTACGGACGGGCTGGGCCTGTTCACCTCAGTTCTGAACACCTTGATCAACGGAGGCTCCCGCGCATGATCGAGCAGCACGAATCCCAGCAGACCGATTCCCCCCAGCAGTCCGGCTCCGCCACGCAGGAGGCACAGGGTGAGCAACAGTTCCACCTGGACACCGTGGAGCACGCCGCGCAGACCCCGGACACGGAGTTGCCCTGGGCGGAGCTGGGCCTGAAGGAGGACGAGTACCAGAAGGTCGTGGAGATCCTGGGCCGCCGCCCCACTGCCGCGGAACTGGCCATGTACTCGGTCATGTGGTCCGAGCACTGCTCCTACAAGTCCTCCAAGGTCCACCTGCGTCAGTTCGGGGAGAAGGTCTCCGATGAGATGAAGAAGGACCTGATGGTGGGCATGGGCGAGAACGCCGGTGTCACAGACATCGGGGACGGCTGGGCCGTGACTTTCAAGATCGAGTCCCACAACCACCCCTCCTACGTGGAGCCCTACCAGGGTGCTGCCACCGGCGTGGGTGGGATCGTGCGGGACATCATTTCCATGGGTGCCCGCCCGGTGGCGGTCATGGACCCCCTGCGTTTTGGCGCCATCGACCATCCGGACACCCAGCGCGTGGTCCACGGGATCGTGGCCGGTGTGGGTGGTTACGGCAACTGCCTGGGCCTGCCCAACATCGGCGGTGAAGTCGAGTTCGATCCCTGCTACCAGGCCAACCCGCTGGTCAACGCGTTGGCGGTGGGCGTGCTGCGCCATGAGGACCTCCGCCTGGCCAACGCCTCTGGCACCGGCAACAAGGTGGTGCTCTTTGGCGCCCGCACCGGCGGCGACGGCATCGGCGGTGCCTCCGTGCTGGCCTCCGAGTCCTTTGACGATTCCAAACCCTCCAAGCGCCCCGCCGTCCAGGTGGGGGATCCGTTTGCGGAGAAGGTGCTGATCGAGTGCTGTTTGGAGCTTTTCCAGGCCGGCCTGGTGGAAGGCATCCAGGACCTGGGAGCGGCCGGTATCTCCTGCGCCACCTCCGAGTTGGCCTCCAACGGTGACGGCGGCATGCACGTGGACCTCCCCTCCGTGTTGCTGCGTGATCCTTCCCTGACGCCTGGCGAGATCCTGATGTCCGAATCCCAGGAACGCATGATGGCTGTGGTCACCCCGGAGAAGGTCCAGGACTTTGAGGCCGTCCTGGACAAGTGGGAAGTCGAGTACTCGTGGATCGGTGAGGTCACGGACACCGGCCGGCTGATCATCGACTGGCAGGGTGAGGTGATCGTGGACGTGGATCCGCGCACCGTGGCCCACGACGGACCCGTGTACGAACGCCCCTATCACCGGCCCGAACGTCAGGACGCAATCCAGGTCGACCACTTCACCGGGTCCGCCGCTGATGCTGACCGCCCGTCAGGGGCTGCCGTCAAGGACGCCGTCCTGGAGTTGATGGCCTCCCCCAACCTGTGTTCCAAGGACTGGGTGACCAACCAGTACGACCGTTACGTCCAGGGCAACACGGCCATGGCCATGCCCGACGACGCCGGTGTGATCCGCGTGGATGAGCGAACAGGACTGGGGGTTGCCCTCTCCACCGACTGCAACGGCCGTTACGCCTATCTGGACCCGTACAACGGCGCCAAGCTGGCTCTGGCCGAGGCCTACCGCAACGTCGCCACCGCAGGGGCACGGCCTGCGGCCGTCTCCGACTGCCTGAACTTCGGTTCCCCGGAGGACCCGGAGGTCATGTGGCAATTCGCCGAGGCCGTCCGTGGCCTGGCAGACGGCTGCCTGGAAATCGGTGTGCCGGTCACCGGCGGCAACGTCTCCCTCTACAACCAGACGGGTACTGAGGCCATTCATCCCACCCCGGTGGTGGCTTTGATGGGCGTGCTGGACGATGTTCGTCGTCGTACCCCTTCCGGCTGGGACGCCACTGCCGATGGCCAGGCGGTCTACCTGCTGGGCACCACCGCGGATGAGCTGGACGGGTCCGAATGGGCGCGGCTGCGCGGGCACCTGGGCGGATTGCCGCCCCAGGTGGACCTGACTCAGGAGAAGTTGCTGGGCGAGTTGCTGATCAACATGTCCCGGGACGGCATGATCGATGCCGCTCACGACGTCTCTGAAGGTGGGCTGGCTGCCACCCTGGCGGAGATGTGCCTGCGGTTCGGAACCGGTGCCAGGATCGGGCTGGGTGAAGTGGCTGAGCGTGACGGCGTGGATGAATTCACCATGCTGTTCTCCGAATCCCAGGGCCGGGCGGTGGTTTCCGTGCCGCGCTCGGAGGAGGTCCGGTTCAAGGACATGTGCACCATGCGCAATTATCCTTTTGCGCGTATCGGCGTGGTTGACGCGGTCAATGACGCCCTCGATCTGATGGGCACTGCTTCCATTCCGTTGCCGGAGCTGAAGCAGGCCCACGAATCCACGCTCCCTCAGTACTTCGGTTGAGTCCGCAGGACCGGCCCGGTGAATGCCTCGGAAGGTGGTAGAACATCGTGAACCAGGAGATCCATCCGGGGGCCCCAGATGCCCAAGAGGTGCGCACCACGCGGCTTCTCATGCGACCGTTCACGGAAGAGGAGATCGAGGCGGTGATCGACGGCGTGAGCCTGGATCACTTTGCCACCGGTTTCCCCATCCCTGAATCCGTGGATCAGCTCAAGGACATCGCCCAGGCGGGAGGTTTCTTTTTCACAGAAACCATGTACTCCCCGCTGGCGTGTGTTGAGTTGGCCTCTGGTCAGGTCATCGGCTCCACGGGCTTTGCCGCCGCGCCCATTGACGGCGCACTGGAGGTGGTGGGCTTCCTGGCCCCGGCCAGCCGCCGCCACGGTTACGGCGCGGAAGGCCTGGCTGCCCTGACCACTCTGGCTTTTGAGGACCCGGAGGTTTCCACCATCCGGGCCTCGGTTCCGGAGGACAACGAGCACATTGAAGAGCTGTTGGAGAAGGCGGGCTTCTCCAAGGTGGACAGTGTGGGGCCGGAGGCCGAGTACCGGATCAACCGCTGATCCGGTACAGCGGATGACCGGTGACGCACATCCGTTGCCTCACCTGGCTGGGGCGTGCTGGCAACTGGGCAACTGGCTTCGCCCTGTGAAACCGGGTCCATAGGGTGGAATCAGGTGCCGGGATTACCGGACCGCCCGGCTGGAACCGGCGCCTGCAGATGCTGCCAGGAGCCGCCATGTCCACGTCACTGACTTCTCGGTCACCTCAGTCCACCACGCCCAGAGCCGGGCGCAGCGGCGGTTTGCCGTCGGTTTACGCCAAGTTGATCATGGCCGCCACCGGTGCCACTTTTGCCATTTTTGTGCTGGTGCACATGATCGGCAATCTGAAGATCTACCAAGGTGCTGAGGCTTTCAACAGTTACGCGCATTGGCTGCGTGTGGCCTTTTACCCGGTGCTGCCCTATGAGGGTCTGTTGTGGATCATGCGCGTGGTTCTGTTGGCGTGCCTGATCGCCCACGTCTACTGCGCACTGTTGCTACGGCGTCGTGGTGCCACTGCCCGGGGCCGCTGGAAGCGCCGGGGCTTGGGGCTGGACGTGTTTGCAGCCCGCACCATGATGGTCTCCGGTGTTGTGCTGCTGTTGTTCATCATTTTCCACATCCTGGATCTGACCCTGGGTGTCCCCCCGGCCGGCCCGGAGGCCTTTGAGCACGCAACCCATGAGACCTCCTACGCCTACTCCAATCTGGTGGCTTCCTTCAGCCGCTGGCCGGTGGCCGCCTTCTACATCATCGCCATGCTCTGCCTGGCCTTGCACCTGGCGCACGGTGTGGTCAGCGCCGTCGTCGACTTCGGAGTGGGTGTGCGCCCGCGGGTGTTCTCCGCGTTGGCCGGGCTGGGGCTGCTGTTCGGCCTGGCGGTGGCAATCGGCAACATCACCATTCCCGTGGCTGTCCTGACAGGAGTGCTCCAGTGAACTCTTTCCGTGATTTCGGTTCCAAACGTCGTTCCACCTTCGGTTCGGCCTCCCCCGGCAACAACGCCCCGAATGATGCCGTGGCCAAACCGCAGCAGGACTCCCCCGATCTGCAGGCCCCGCAGGAGCGGCCGTCTGCGGAGGCATCCGGTCAGGACACCGGTGCCAAGTCCCGTGCGGAATCCGTGCGCAACCAGAGGCCCGCCAGCACCAAGGGATTTGTCACCTACAGCTCCGAGCCCCTGAACGGCAATGTGCCTGACGGGGACCCCCTCACCGCGTGGTCCCGCCGCAAACTGGACTACAAGCTGGTCAGCCCGCTGAACCGGCGCAAGTTCAAGGTGATTGTGGTGGGCACTGGCCTGGCCGGCGCTGGATGTGCGGCGGCACTGGGCGAGCTCGGGTACAACGTGGTCTCCTACACCTTTCACGACGCCGCCCGCCGCGCCCACTCGGTGGCAGCCCAGGGTGGCATCAACTCGGCCCGGGCCAAGAAGGTGGACAACGATTCCCTGGAACGCTTTGTCAAGGACACCGTCAAGGGTGGTGACTTCCGTGCCCGGGAGGCGGACTGCTTCCGGCTGGGTGAGGAATCGGTGCGGGTAATCGACCACATGGACGCGATCGGCGCACCGTTTGCCCGCGAGTACGGTGGCGAGCTGCGGACCCGTTCCTTCGGCGGCGTGCAGGTCTCCCGCACGTATTACACGCGCGGTCAGACCGGTCAGCAGCTTCAGGTGGCCGCGGCCCGCGCCTTGCAGCGCCAAGTGGGCCTGGGCACCGTGGATCTGCGCACCCACCGTGAGGTTCTGGACCTGATTGTGGACGACGGCCGCGCCAAGGGTGTGGTGGTCCGTGACCTGTACTCGGGTGAGATCGAGGCCGAGACGGCTCACGCCGTGGTGCTGTGCACGGGTGGGTACGGCAACGTGTACTTCCGCTCCACGTTGGCCCACAACTCCAACGTGACGGCGGCATGGAGGGCTCACCGGCGGGGAGCGTACTTTGCCTCGCCGTCCTACATCCAGTTCCACCCCACGGCCTTGCCGGTGAGTTCGCACTGGCAGTCCAAGACCACCTTGATGAGTGAGTCGCTGCGCAACGACGGCCGGATCTGGGTGCCCAAGAATCCTGGCGATGACCGCCCGGCCAACCAGATCCCGGAGGATGAGCGCGACTACTACCTGGAGCGCAAGTACCCCTCCTACGGCAACCTGTCCCCGCGTGACATCTCCTCCCGGGCCGCCCGCGAGCAGATCGAGGCCGGGCATGGTGTGGGGCCGCTGCGCAACAGCGTGTACCTGGACTTCCGCGACGCCATTGACCGGCTGGGCAAGAAAACCATCGAGGAACGCTACGGCAACCTGTTCGAGATGTACTTTGATGCCACCGGCGAGGACCCGTACACCGAGCCCATGCGCATTGCTCCGGGCGCCCACTTCGCCATGGGTGGCCTGTGGAGTGATTACGACATGATGACCTCCGTGGACGGCCTGTTCGTGGGAGGTGAGGCCGGATGGGGTTACCACGGGGCCAACCGGTTGGGAGCCAACTCCCTGCTCTCGGCCTGCGTGGACGGCTGGTTCACCTTGCCGTACTCCATCCCCAACTTCCTGGCCAACCACCTGGGTGAGGCCCCCTTGGACTTGGATGCACCGGCCGTTCAACGCACCGTTGAGGACGTCCGTGCCCGCACGGAAAAGCTGCTGTCCATCGGCGGGACCAAGGGTGCAGATCATTTCCACCGGGCGCTGGGGGACATCCTGTATTCGGACTGCGGCGTTGCCCGCACCGAATCCGGCTTGAAGAACGCGCTCAAGGAGATTCGGGCCCTGAGGGAGGCCTTCTGGACGGATCTGCGGATCCCGGGCACCGGTCGGCAACTGAACCAGGAGTTGGAGCGCGCCGGGCGCATTGCCGACTACCTGGAGATGGCTGAGCTGATGTGCCTGGACGCCCTGGACCGGGACGAATCCTGCGGAGCCCACTTCCGGGAGGAACACCAGACACCTGACGGTGAGGCCATGCGTGACGACGACCAGTGGTGCTTTGTCTCCGCCTGGGAACACACCGACGGGGACGGGCTGCACCCGGGCCAACCGGTGCGCCACGCAGAACCCCTGGAGTTCCGCGCCGTTCCCCTGCAGACCAGAAATTACGCCTGACCGGCCACGACTTGTGAATTGAGGAGAGACACATGCAACTGACCATCGAAGTCTGGCGGCAGGAGAACGCGGAAGCTGAAGGGCGGTTTGTGACCTACCAGGTGGATGACGCCACCCCTGAGATGTCCCTGCCGGAGCTCCTGGACCGACTCAACGATCAACTGGTGGAAGCCGGGGACGAGCCGATCGCCTTTGACACGGACTGCCGGGAAGGCATCTGCGGCACCTGCGGGATCACGGTCAACGACGTCCCCCACGGCAAGGTCCCCAACACCCCCACCTGCCGTCAACACCTGCGCAGCTACGACGACGGCGACCACCTGAAGCTCGAACCCTTCCGTGCGGCGTCGTTCCCGGTGGTTCGGGACCTGGTGGTGGATCGCACGGCTCTGGACAAGGTGATTGCCTCCGGTGGCTATGTGTCCGTGGATGCCGGAACCGCCCCGGATGCGGACACCCGGCAGATCCCGTTCAAGGTGGCAGAAACCGCGTTGGACTTCTCCGCGTGCATCGGCTGCGGTGCCTGCATTGCGGCCTGTCCCAACGGTGCGGCCCACCTGTTCTCCGGTGCGTTGCTGTCCCACATGTCCACGCTGCCGCAGGGCAAACCAGAGCGCGCCAAGCGGGCTCGTTCCGTGGTGGCCACCACGGAGGAGGAGTTCGGCCCGTGCTCGGTCTACGCCGAATGCGTGGAGGTCTGCCCCGCGGGCATCCCCATCTCCGCGATCAGCGCCGTGAACCGTGAGGCTGCTCGCGCAGCGATCAGGCGCACCAAGGACGATTGAGCCCCTGCGCCGCCACGGTTCAGCATTCGTGGCCCGGAAGTGAGTTGTTTCAGAGCATCCCGATCAGGCTCATCCAGCCAAAGCCCACCAGACCGAAGACCACCAGGGTCACCACGGACATCATGAAGCCCACGCGGAACCACTCCGGAGTCTTGACGTAGCCGGAGCCGAAGATCACGCCGCAGGGACCGGAGGAGTAGTGGGTCAGACCACCGAACAGGTTGCCGATGAAGCCCAGCATCAAAGCCGCCAGCAGAGGGGGTGTGCCCACCGCAATGGCTGCAGCCAGGAACACGGCGTACATGGCCACGATCTGTGCGGTGTTGGAGGCAAAGAAGTAGTGGACGTAGAAGTAGACCAGGCACAGCACCACAAAGGCCAGACCCCACGGCAGGTGGCCCACGGAGGCTGAAACGGAGTCACCGATCCAGGTGATCACGCCCAGGGTGTTGAGGTGACCGGCCATGCCCACCAGCACACCGAAGAAGATCAGCGTGGACCAGGCACCACTGTTGGCCGCCATGATCTTCCAGGTCAGAACCTTGGTGCACAGCAGGATGGCGATGCCCACAAAGGCGGTTGCCGTGGCGTTGATGCCAAAGGAGCCACCCACGGACCACATGATCAGCAACAGCACAAAGGTGAGGGCCATGATGAGTTCCGGCCGGGTGAGCTTGCCCAGCTTGGCCAGTTCTTCCTTGGCCTGCCCCGGAGCTTCCGGGGTCTTCTTCAGCGTGGGTGCATAGATCTTGGACAGCGCCCACGGTGCCACGATCAAAGCGGCCAGGCCCGGTACCACGGCAGCCAGAGCCCAGTTGCCCCAGGTGATCTCCACACCTTGTTCGGCGGCGAACTGTTGGACCAGGGGGTTACCGGCCATGGCGGTCAGGAACATGGCCGAGGTGATGGTGTTGACCTGCACCGTGGACATGGACAGGAAGGCACCCAAACGGCGTCGTGATTCATCCGTCTCCGGGGTAGAGCCCTGCACCACGGCCAAGGACTTCACAATGGGGAACACCACGCCGCCGGCGCGAGCCGTGTTGGACGGAGTCGCCGGGGCCATGAGCAGATCCGTAGCCGCCATGCCGTAGGCAAGGCCCAGGGACGAACGGCCCAGCTTGGTCACAAACCACAGGGCGATCCGGCGCCCCAGCCCGGTCAACAGGAAGCCGTCTGCAATGAAGAAGGCAGCAACAATCAGCCACACGGCGCTTGATGCAAAACCCGTCAGGGCTTCGTCGTCGCCGACGTTCATGGTGCCCGTGATCATGGCCGCCGCCAGACCGATGATGGACACCGCCGCCGTTGGCAGGGGCTGTAGCACCAGGCCAAGAATGGTGCCCACAAAGATGGCGGCCATGTGCATGCCGCGCGGGTCCACGCCTTCTGGCGAAGGAATGAACCAGATGATCAGCACAGTGGCCAGGATGACGGCCAGCTTGATGATCATGTTGCGATCGAGTGGGTTTGCCGTTGGTTGGGCCGGCGCCTCGGGATTGGTCGGTGGTGCCGAGGGTGTCATGACGTGTGCTCTCTGTTTCTGTCTGAGTGCCAGCGCCGTCACGGTCATCTCTGTGGCCTGACCACGGCGCACAGCTCACGCTACTCGCGTTGTTTTCAGGCTTCATCCGGTTGCCGCAAATCCCCACACAACGCCACATCGTGACCGTCAGCCGCACCCCAACCCTCATGGAGTGCTTCACGGTGCGGACGCAACATTGGGCTGACAGGTGTCTGGCCGTGTGGCGAACTGAGCCGCGGCAGTCCATGATGAGACCTATGACACCTTTGTCGAGGGATCTGCACCCATCGAATGGCCACCGTGGTCCGTCGATCTCCGACGACGTCGTGGTGCCCATCTTGGCCGCCTACAACACGGCCGGCCACGCTCGCCGCCACCCCTCCGTGCAACCCGAGGGTCATGAGAACGCTGAACCCCTGTTTCTGGAAACCTCTGACGGCCGTCAGGCGGATGACGCCGAGGAGATCTTGCCCACAGAAATTCACTGGGAAGTCCTGGAGATGCTGAGCAGCGGGTGCGCTGACGACATCATTGCGCACCGGCTGAACCTGGACATGCACACTTTTCGCGGCCTGATCAGCGAGATGTCCAACTGCTTGGGTGCCTGCAACCGGTTCCAGTTGGCGCTCAAGGCGCGCGAGCACGGGTGGATCTGAACCACAGCGCAGCCTGAGCGGTTCCCCCAGGGAGGGGTGCGGCGTCGTACTGTATGTTCCGACCTTCTCTAGGAGTGCAATGAACAACAGTTCCCCCAGGGCGATGGCCGAGACCAGTCAGGACAAGGCACCTGCCGTCACCGGTGGCACCACATCCGGTGCCACCAGCACGCTGCCGCGCATCCCGTGGTGGCCGTCGCTGGTAGCTGCCGTCCTGGCCGGCATTGTGGCTTTCTGGGGGATGACCCAGCCTCAGTTCTGGTTTGACGAGACGGCCACCATCTCCGCCGTCGAGCGTCCTTTGAGCTCCATGGTGGGCATGCTCTCCACCATTGATGCCGTCCATGGCCTCTACTACCTGGTCATGTATCCCTGGGCAGCGGTTTTCGGTACCTCTGAACTGGCCATGCGCACCCCGTCAGCGCTTGCGTTGATGGTCACGGCTGCCGTGATCACCAGGATCGGGATGACCTACGCCCGGAGGTACATGCCACAGCGCATGGTGTTCGTGGGTTTGCTGATCGCGGTGATCGGCGCGGTGCTGCCGGGACTGACCTGGACCGGGCAGGAGGCGCGTGGATACGCCATGGCGGCCATGAGCGTGAGCCTGGCGTGGTGGTGCTTTGAACGGTTCATCGTCACCCGCAACGGTTTGCTCATGGTGGGCTTTGGCCTTGCGCTGGCTGCTGCCACAGGCTTCTCCCTGTACTGCATTTTCTTGTTGCCGGTGTTCTTCATTCGTGTGCTGGCCCTGGGATGGAAGGCTGCCCTGAATTACGCGATCGCCGGTGTGCTGGTGGTGGTGGCCTGCGCCCCGCTGGCTTACATCGGGAGTCTGCAGAGTGCCCAGGTCTCCTGGATCCACTACACGCTGCGGGAGGTCCTGTACTACATGGCCTACCACGTGTTCTTCATCAGCCCACGCAACTACCGGGGGGACTTCTCCGACCAGATCATGGCCATTGCCCCGTTCCTGGCGCTCTTTGCAGTGCTGATCACGGTGGCCGGTCTGATCTTGAGCAGGGCACGCGGAATCATGCTCTGGCTGTTGGCGCTGATCTTCTTCCCGTTCGCCGTGGTGGTGGTCGCACAGCTGACCGGTGGGCAGTATTTCCAGGAGCGCTACCTGGCCTTCACCTCTCCCGCCGTTGTGGTGCTGCTGGCCCTGGGCCTGGCGGCCATTCCGTGGCGTGTGGCCGGGGCTGTCCTGGCCGTGGTGTTTGCCGGTCTCTCCTTCCCGTCCCTGTTGGGGCAGAACGGAGAGTTCGCCAAGGACGACGCCTACGGGACTGCCGCCCAGGAGGCCGAACAGGCGGACACCGTGATCTTCATGAATGAACAGCACCGCGGGATCTTCATTGCCTACCCGCCGGAGCATGAGGTGGCAGACCCCATGCTGGTCGTGGACGCTGCGGATTCGGAAACCCTGTGGGGCATCAACCAGCCCTATGAGCTTGCCTGGGAACTGGAGGAGACGGGCAGCGTTGCCGTGGTCTCTTACCACGACGACGCCAACTTCCCCCTGGTGGAGGGCAATTTGCTGGAGAACCAGTGCACCCTGGAGGATGACAACTGGGATTCACGGTTCCGGGTGACCACCTTCGAGTGCCCGGACACCATCCCGAATGCGCAGGAGCCGGATGCTGCCGGCCCGACGCCCCAGGAGCCCGGGACCCAGGATCAGGCCGGTGAGGCCGAGCCTGTTACGCCCGGTGCCTGAACTTCCCACTCCAACGCTTAGGCTTCGGTGCATGACCTCATCGGATATTGCAGGTGACTCGCTGAGCGCGGTGCTGCGCCTGGCCGAGCAGGCCGTGAGCCGGATGCCCGCCACCCCGGAGCTCAAGTTGGCCATGGCTTCCAGCGGCACCATCTTCTCCGCTTTCACGGTGGCCCACATGATGGGCAACCTGCAGGTTTACATGGGTCAGCAGAAGTTCGATGACTACGCCCACTTCCTGCGCACCGTGGGCTCGCCGGTTCTGCCACGCGGCACCGTTCTGTGGTTCTTCCGCCTGGGTCTTCTGGCCAGCACCGTGGCGCATCTGAGCTGTGCTGCCGCCTTGACGGTCCGCGCCCAGCAGTCGGCTTCACGTCCGCGAGCGCAGAAGCGGACCCGGCCACGGGGGCGTCGTCGTGGGGTGTGGGAGGTGGCCAAGCGCTCCATGCGTTCCACGGGAACGGTCTTGGGGCTCTTTGCCGCCCACCACCTGGCGGATCTGACCTTGGGCATACGGCCCGCTGCTGCCGAACACACGCCTGGGGCGGCCTACCAGAACCTGGTGACCTCCCTGCAGCGTCCGCCGGTGGCCGCCCTGTACCTGGCTGCCATGGTGGCCCTGGCCGCGCACACCGCCCAGGGCATCACCCAGGTGGGCAATGACACCGGCCTGGCCGCTGACCGCCGTACCCGCCAAAGACTGGCACTGGCAGGGCGGGTGATCGGAACGGGCGTGGCACTGGGCAATGCGAGCATCCCGGTGGCCGTTCAACTGCGTCTGGTGCGCTGAGCCCGCACCGTCCCCGAATGCAATCAGCAGGAGATTTCAGCGTGAAGATCACCAACACCCTGACCGTGGACGTGTGGCGGCAGTCCGCCGCTCAGGCCCAGGGGCGCTTTGTCACCTACGACGTCACCGGGGTGAGCCCGGAAACCACTGTTCTGGAACTGTTGGACCTGCTCAACGCCCAGCTGCCGGAGGGGGAGGCCCCCGTCAAGTTTGACGACGGTTGCCGGGAGGGCAACTGCGGCAAATGCGGTGTGATGGTGGACGGTGTGGCCCACGGACCCGAATACAACAAGGCCAGCTGCCAGCAGCACGTACGCGCCTTCCGCAACGGTGACCGCGTGCAACTGGAACCGCTACGGGCCCAATCCTTCCCCGTTCTGGCCGATCTGACCGTGGACAAGAAGAAGGCACTGCGCACCGTGGTCAAGGCCGCCCGCGGCCCGGCCGGCATGAAAGCACTGACCAATGCCGGGTGCATCAGTTGCGGGGCCTGCGTAGCCGCCTGTCCCAACGGTTCAGGCCAGTTGTTCGTGGGCTCGCTGCTCACGGAACTCCCGCCGCTGATGAAGGACGACGACGAACGCCGCGAGCGCACGGCACAGGTGATCTCCACCGCGGATGAGACCTTTGGCCCGTGTTCCACCCTGGGTGACTGCACGGAGGTGTGCCCGGCAGGTCTGCCGTTGGAGAATCTTTCCGCGGTGGCCAGGGAACATTTGCGCAATCAAGGCAAGACCCGCCACACGTGAGGTTGCCTGTCCACCGATAGGGTTTCTGCATGACCATCTTGGCCGTGATCGGCATGAACCTGAGGGTGGATGACAACCCGGCCCTGTTCCACGCGGCTGTTCAAGCTGCCGAATCCGATGACCGGGTGGTGGCTGTGGTCTGCCAGGACACCAATCTGCGCGCACCTGGGGCCGCATTCGCGTGGTGGACAGCCAAGTCTCTGCCCGTGTTCCGCCAGGATCTTGAAGACCTGGGCATCCCGCTGGTGGCTGTCAGCGTTGATCTGGGCCAACTGATCCCCCGTCTGGTGGAGCAACTGGGGGTCACGCAGATCCATGCCAACCGGCGCTGGGGGGAAAATGCGCTGGAGGTTGACCGTCAGTGGTCGGAGGCCGTCAAAGGAAGTGGCGTGACGGTTCACGGTCACACCGCTCACACTTTGCATGACCCCTGGGCTCTGACTACAGGCCAAGGCGGCCCGTATCGCGTATTCACGCCGTTCTCCAAGCGTTTTGGGGATTCCGACGAGGCTTTTTTCAACGGCGCCCCCGTGGATGTACCCGAGCCGCTGGAAACCGATACGGAGCTTTTTGATGCCGTGACGGATCTGGACTGCGGAACCGCTCTGGAATCTGTTGAGGAACCTCACTGGGCCGCCAAGTTCACGTGGGAGCCCGGGGAGCGCGCCGGCGTCGAACGTCTGGAGGACTTCCTGGATGGTGCAGTGGAGGACTACGCCACGGCCCGGGACCTTCCTGGACGCCCCGGCACCTCCGGGGTCTCGCCCTATCTGGCCCACGGTGAGATCAGCCCCCGCAGAGCATGGGAGATGGCACAGCAGCACGCCCTGGCAGCGCCATCAGAGTCTGCCGAGACCTTCAAGACCGAGCTGTTGTGGCGGGAGTTCAACCACCACTTGCTCTACCACTACCCGGATCTGCACCAGCGCAATCTCAACGCCCGCTTTGACGCCTTCCCCTGGAAGTCTGCGCAAGAAGGCACAGTGGCCGATCAAGTGGCCCTGTGGCGCTCCGGGCACACCGGGCATCCGCTGGTTGATGCCGGGATGCGTGAACTGTGGGAGACCGGGTGGATGCACAATCGCGTGCGCATGGTGGTGGCCTCTGTGCTGACCAAGAACCTTGGAGTGCATTGGAGCGTGGGCGAGCAGTGGTTCTGGGACACCTTGGTGGATGCCGACCCCGCCTCCAACCCCGGCAACTGGCAGTGGGCCTCAGGTACCGGCGCGGATGCTGCACCCTACTTCCGGATCTTCAACCCCCGGCGGCAGGCGGAGCGTTTTGACGACGACGCCGCCTACGTCCGCCGGTGGGTTCCAGAACTGGCGGAGGTTCCAGCCGGATCCATCATGAAGCTCTACGACGCCCCAGCTTCCCTTCCCGCAGACACGAACCTGTCCCCGGCGCAGACTCTTGAGCTTTACCCGGCGCCGATCGTGGACCTCAAGTCCTCACGAGCCGAGGCGTTGGATGCCTACCAGAGCATCAAGTAGTTCACGTCCACCGCTGGGCCCTCTGGGCATTGTGGTCGACCTATTCGTGGCGCTGCAGCCGGGCTCCCCAGTACGACGACGCCGGCCGCTCACATGATGAGGTGAGCG
>NZ_JROX01000013.1:0-414 GCF_000800955.1 Kocuria sp. ZOR0020 | reverse complement strand
AAGAACCAGATAGCGAACTAGTGGAAAAAGTAAAGGCTGAAACTCCAATCGAAACGACGAAAGAATCGGCACAGGCTTTCTTAGACTTAGCTAAAGAGAAAGGAAAAGTAACAGAAAATGAGTGATAAAAAATACGTTGTTTATTACCATGAAAAAGTAAATGAATACTTCTATGACTATTATTCAAGGTTTAACATGAATGAACAATATTCAAAACCTGTTTTATACAGTGATGACTTTAAATTAATAGAGAGAGCAAAAAATGAACTCAATGAACGACTACAAGAACAAAGCTATTATTTTACACGCTGAAGTGTACGGTTGGTTATATCGTGCATTAGATGAAATGGTAAAAGCAGAATGGCATAATGACGAACTTTTCAAAGTATGGCTTGGACGTGCTGAATTTCTAGT
>NZ_JROX01000131.1:0-8900 GCF_000800955.1 Kocuria sp. ZOR0020 | reverse complement strand
CGGTCAACTCGAGACCCCCGTGACGTTGGAGGAGCTGGCCAGGCGACTGGCCGGCGTCGTTGCCCCCACCGCCCAAGGTGTACGGGTGGCAGGGCCTGCCGGGCGAGAGATCAAGACGGTGGCAGTGTGCGGAGGTGCGGGAGGCTCGCTTCTTGAGGACGTGGCGCAGACTGAGGCGGACGTCTACGTCACCGCTGACCTGCGGCACCACCCGGTTTCTGAAGCCCGGGAGGCGGCCATGCACGCACACGACGACGGCGGGTTGTGTCTGATTGATCTCTCCCATTCCGCCAGCGAATGGCTGTGGGCGCCAGTGGCCGCGCGCTCGCTGAAGGCTGCGTTGGGGGAGCGGGGGTACGACGTCGACGTCGTGGTTGCCTCCGCACGAACCGATCCCTGGGATTTCCAGGTTCCCAGCCCCCATCCGCAACCCCAGGACCGGTGGGCCTGAGCTCTTTCCCAACTGTCGGATGGCACGCAGCAGGTACGGACCCAAGGAGATGTGATGACTAAGGCAACACCAGAGAACTTCATCGCCCTGCTGGAACTTCAGCGCCGTGATGCGCGGATGACGCACCTGGAGGAATCGTTGAAGACCCTCCAGTCAGAACCTGAGTTGGTCACTGCCCTCAAACGGAGGCAGGCCGCTGTGGCCAAGGCCAAGGAACTGAACACGCAGCGGGCGCATGTTGAACAGGCCGCAGCACTGGCCGAGCAAAAGGTGACTGACTTGCTGGATCGCCTGGAGAAAGACCGGGCGCGCCGGGACGCAGGAGGATCCGCCAAGGAAGTCTCTGCCCTGCAGCGCCAGATCGATTCCCTGACCACGCAGGTGGAGAAAGCTCGGGCCGCCAAAGCTGTTTCCGGAGAAAAACTGGATGCGTTCATGACCGAGCGATCCGCCATTTTGCCCAAGTTGCAGGCAGCAGATGCCGCTGCCAAACGACTGGTTGCAGCCACCCAGGAGAAGGGTGCGGCCATGCAGGCCGAACACGGACAACTGGCGGGTGAGCGGGATCAGTACGTGACTGCTGTTGACAACGCGGCTCTGGTTTCCCGGTACCAGAAGATCCGAACCGGTGGACACGCGGTGCGCGTGGCAGCCACCACCCGCACCGGTGCCACGTGTGGCTCCTGCGGATCCACCATGAGCCCGGTGGAACTCTCCGAGGTGGAGGCGGATCCCACGGAGGTGTCCACCTGCCCGTCCTGCGGGGCGATTTTCGCGAGCTGACGGGACGGGTGTTCGGGGGACAGGACGGCCTATGAGCCGGGTTCTGTGCTCACGCCCGGTTACCCGTGACGTGGCGGTGACCATCCATCTAGGCCCACCGTTGCCGATGGGCTCAAGCGGCCTACCCGGATGCTCGGGCGAGCAGCCCTCCAACGCATCCTGTCTGACCTTGCTCCGGACGGGGTTTACCGAGCCGCACCGGTCACCCGGTGCGCTGGTGGGCTCTTACCCCACCTTTTCACCCTGACCCACGACGACGAATCGCTGCGGGCGGTCTGTTCTCTGTGGCACTGTCCTGCGGGTTGCCCCGAGTGGGCGTTACCCACCGTCCTGCTCTGCGGAGCCCGGACTTTCCTCGAGATGCACATTCGTGCACCGCGCGGTCACCCGGCCGTCCTGTCCGGCAGGTGAGTCTACCGCTCAGCTGATACCCGCGCCGCCCCTCCCCGCCGAGTAGGCCGTTTGATCGCTGCTGAGTGACCCAGGGGCGATCAAACGGCCTACTCGGCGGGGGAGGGGTGAGTCGATAGGATCGAGCGGTGCTAATTCTGCTGCCCCCGTCAGAGACCAAGTCCGCCCCGAGTTCCGGAAACCCTGTGGACGTGACCACGTTGTCCTGGCCGCAGCTGCAGCCTCAGCGGGAACGAGCGCTCAAAGCCTTGATGAAGGTCAGTGCCCAGAAGAACGCACTGGAGGTCCTGGGCGTTGGTGCGTCCTTGGCTTCTGAGGTGCAACGCAACACCACCTTGTTGGAAGCACCCGCCGCACCGGCATTGGAGGTCTACACCGGGGTCTTGTTCGACGCCCTCGATCCCGGATCTTTCACGGTGGCGCAGCGAACGGTGGCTGATGAGGTCCTGGTGGTGATCTCCGCCTTGTGGGGTGCTGTGAAGGCCGCGGACCAGATTCCGGCTTACAGGCTGTCCGGGGCCACGGCCCTGCGCGGGCTGGGCCGGTCCGGTGGCCTGAAGATGTCCACCTACTGGAAGCCCCATCTCAACCGTCATCTGTGCCCGGAGGCGCAAGGTCAGGTGGTGGTGGATTGCCGCTCAGCCACCTACGCCGCAGCTTTTCAACCGGCACCTGAAAACACGGTGACCATCAAGGTGGTCCAAATGGTCAAGGGGCAACGGAAAGTGGTGTCCCACAATGCCAAACACACCCGCGGACTGGTGGCCCGGTTCCTGGTGGACCAGCTCGCAAACGGCGCGGTACTGAATACGGTCCAAGCTGTGGCGGATGCGGTGCGTCAACAGTGGGTCGTGGAGCTGACAGCGCCCACATCCAAAAAACCAGGAGAGTTGACCCTGATTCTGCCCGAGCAGGAGTGAGCGGACGCGCCAGAGGCTTACCGGCCCCACTTGACGCGGGGTTCAGCCCTCGCCGTGGCCGAACGGGTCCTCGTCCACGCCTGGCTCCCAGATGTTGCCCGGAGTGCCCCAGCCTTCAGAACGGATCGCCTTCTTGGCCTTCCTGCCCCACTTGGTGTTGAGCCGGTCCACGTACAGCTTGCCGTCCAGGTGGTCGTACTCGTGCTGCATGACTCGGGCAAACCATCCGTTGGCTTCCCACCCGATCGGGTTGCCGTCGACGTCGAATCCAGCGATCTTGACCCATTCCGCCCTTTTCAGCGGGAAACTCAACCCGGGCACGGAAAGGCAGCCCTCGGATTCTTCGTCCGGATCAGGGTTCTGCTCGGAGACCTTGCCCACCGTCAGCACAGGATTGATGATCTCGCCGCGATCCGGTGCGTCGTCGTCGTTGGCGAAGACAAAGGTGAAGATGCGCAGGCCCACGCCGATCTGCGGGGCGGCCAGGCCCACGCCGTGCGCGGCGTCCATGGTCACGTGCATGTCCGCCACCAGATTCTTCAGTTCCTGATTGAACTCGGTGACCTTGGCGGCGGGCCGGTACAGGACGGGGTCACCGGTGATGACCACGGGACGGATCGGCATGTGGGCAGCTCCTTGGCTGGGTGAGGTGTGGGCGTCAACGGCGGGGCCGGGGGTGCCGACGACGACGCGGCGAACGGCCAGGCTGAACGGCACCTCATCTTACGGGAGGACTAAGGGTTCTCTGCCGTAAACAGCAGTATGCTTATGGAGTGACTAGACCTGATGGACGCATCGTGGATGACATCTCAGCCGCGGTGGGAAACACCCCGTTGGTACGCCTTTCCCGACTCTTTCCTCATACCCAGGTCCTGGCCAAGGTGGAATCCGTCAATCCGGGCGGTAGCGCCAAGGATCGTCCGGCAGCAGCCATGTTGGATGCAGCACTTGCCACTGGCGAGCTGGCCCCGGGTGGCACGGTGGTTGAGTCCAGCTCCGGCAATCTGGGGCTTGCTCTTGCCCGCAGCTGCACCGTCCGTGGCATCACGTTCGTGTGTGTGGTGGATTCACGGGCCAACACCACCACCGTTGCTGCCATCAAGGCCCTGGGCGGGAAGATCGAGCTGGTCATGGAGCCGGACCCGGAGACCGGGGATCTTCTGACGGCCCGGATCAAGCGGGTCCAACAGCTCCTGCAGGAGATCCCGGGCGCTGTGAACCTCTACCAGTACGGCAATCCGGCCAACCCGGGTTCCCACCGTGACGGCACCATGCGTGAAATCGCGGAAGCCACCGATCACCAGCTGGATGCGGTGGTGGCGGCGTGCAGCACCACGGGAACCATCAGCGGGTGTGCTGCCTACATCAGGGAACACGGCATGAAAACCAAGGTCATCGCGGTGGATGCCGTGGGCAGTGTGTTGTTCGGGGGCACGGCAGGACCACGCAATCTTCCCGGTATGGGGGCTGGGTTTGTCACGGACCTCTCCCGGACTGTGACGCCGGACCAGGTGCTCCGGGTGGGGGAGCGGGACTGCGTGGCGGGAGCCCGGGCCCTGGCACGGACTGAGGGGATTCTGGCCGGTGCCTCCACCGGGGCGGTGGTCCACGCGGTGGCCAGGCTGCTCACAGAACACCCTGGACTGCAGCGCGTGGCCATGCTGGTACATGATGGTGGGCTGCCGTACATGAACACCGTGTACGACGACGACTGGGTGGCCCAGCATCTGGGCGTGTCACCTGAATCGATGGAACGCAGTGTGCAGGAACTGACGGAGGCCAACGCATGAACGGTTCGGCTGAGGCGGCGTTGGACGGCGTCTACAGGATCGGTGTGGTCGGGGCCGGGCCCAAGGCACTGTTCGCCCTGGAATCCCTGGTGCGCAGGCTATTGGCTGCAGGCGGTGAGGTTCCCCGCGTTGCGGTGGACGTGATTGACACCAACCCCTATGCGGGCAGCGCCTACGCGCCGGACCAACCTGAATATCTGCGTCTGAACGTGTCCGCAGGCATCGTGGATGCTCACGAACCCGGTGCCGCCGAACGCTTTGTGCCGAGCTTCCACCAGTGGGCAGTCGAACATGCTCCGCAGCGCGATCAGGAGAGCTTTCCACCGCGCTCCACCGTGGGTGAATATCTTCACTGCGCCTGGAACCGCGTGCAGGAGGTGTGCTCGGATCTCCAGTGGAACACCGTGACTGCCCGGGCCGTGGATCTGACGGCTGTGGGTGGGGACAGCGCGGAGCCGAGGTGGGTGGTGCACACCGCAGACGGTGAACAGCACGGACCGTACCGGCAGGTTCTGTTGGCCACCGGGCACGCCCCGGATCACGACGGCGCCCTGAAACACACCTGGTCGGCTGAGATCCCACTGGTCCCACAGGTCTATCCGGTCCAGCAATGGCTGTCCCAGTCAAAGATCCCGGCAGGTGCAACGGTGGCTGTGCGGGGTGGTGCTCTCACGTTCATCGATGTCTGCTTGGCGCTCACCCAAGGGCGCGGAGGCGTGTTCACCACAGGGGAGGATGCCAACCTGCGCTACATCCCCAGCGGGCAGGAACCCTCCAGGATTCTGCCCGTCACACGGTCCGGGCTGTTCCTGGATGCCAAGAGCCGCCCGTGCGTGACTGTGGAGGATCTGGACACGGTCCTGGACCACGCACGGGTCCGCCTGGCTGCGCAGTGCACCATCACAGAGGTGATCAACACCGTCCAGCACGCAGCCGCGGAGATCCTGGACAGGTGCACCCGCAGCACCGCCAGTGATGCCGCCTGGGAGGTCTCCTACACGGCCCGCAACGGCGCTGAACCTGGTTCCGAGAGACTCAACCGCGCAGTGCGTGTTTTCACCCGCAGCATTGAGGTGGCAGAAGGACGAGCTGATCCCGGAGCAGCCTGGGCCTTGGGTGCTGCGTGGGCCAAGCTCTATCCGGCGCTGGTCCAGGCCGTGAGCTTTCGTGACCTGGATGCTGGGGACTGGGCGCAATTCCGACAGATGGCCGTGACCATGGAACGCCTGGCCTTTGGCCCGCCACTGCTCAACGCCCGCAAGATAGCCGCACTCATTCAGGCCGGTGTGGTCGATGCCTTGTGGATGCGTCAAGGCGTGGGAATCGCTGCCACAGGGATCACGGGCCTGGATGAATCAGAACCCCGTCCCGACGTCGTGATTGATGCCGTGCTGCCCCCGCCTGGTGTGGTGGGAACGGACCAACCGATGTACCTGAGCTTGTTGGAACGCGGGACACTGACGGTGCCGCCTGGCAGGCGAGGAGTCATGGTCACGCCCAGTGGGCAGGCCCTGAACAGTTCAGGGCAGGCCGTGGCGGGACTTTCGGTGATCGGGCGCCCCACGGAGGACCACGTGCTGGGTCATGACACCCTGAACCGAGCCCTTCACACCATGCCGCAAGAATGGGCGCAGGCAGTGGTAAAGCACATGACGCAAGGACCAGGAGGCACGTCGTGACCCAGAGCGATCTCAGGCAGGCAGTCCATGGTGAACCCGCCTTGCCGGCGCGTCTGGAACCGTGGATGTCTGACCTGCTGACCGACCCGGACACGTGCGCTTCCCTGCTGACGGAGTACGGCAGCCCCGTGAACGTGCACAACTTCTCAAGCCTGCAGCGCAACGCCCTGGAGATGGTGGAAGCCGCAGACCGGCATGGTGTTGATTTACGCGTTTTCGTGGCGCGCAAGGCCAACAAGACCGTTGGATTGGTGGATGCCGTACGGGACCTGGGCCACGGTATTGACGTGGGCAGTCACCGGGAACTCACGCAGGTGCTGGAGCGGGGGATGCCGGCCGAACGCATCATCCTGACCGCTGCCGTCAAGACCCGTGAGTTGCTGCACCACGCCCTGACGCACCGTGTGCCCGTGGCCCTGGACAATCTGGATGAAACCACATTGGCGCTCCAGGTCAGCGGGGATGCCGGCGTCAGTTCCCCCGCGGTGCTTCGGCTGGCACCGGAAGTCCGGGACGGCCTCACCCCCACGCGGTTCGGCGAGCGCAGCAGCACCTGGCTGAATTTCCTGGACAGCCAGCAGGCAACTGACATCGAACAGCGACTACCGGTGGTGGGAGTGCATTTCCACCTCCACGGCTACGCCCCACAGCACCGCACTACAGCGTTGGGGCAGGCCATCGACCTTGTGGATCAGCTGCGCGCTCGCGGTCATCGGGTGGAGTTCATTGACATGGGTGGGGGAGTGCCCATGTCCTACATTGACGACGCCGCCGCCTGGTCACGTTTTGGCGACGCCCTCCACCATGAGGTCCTGCGTGGCGATGACTCGCTCACCTGGCGGGGTGACGGGCTCGGCCTGTACTGCGAGGACCACGACGACGGACCCCGGGTGACGGGCCAACGCGACACCTACCCGTATCACCAGGAGCTGGTACGGGGTGAATGGCTGGAGTCCGTTCTGGAAGGGGAGGTCGCACCGGGTGTGACTGCTGCGGAGGCATTGCGCCAGCGTGGTCTGTCCCTGCACTGCGAGCCAGGCCGCTCCATGTTGGATGGTTGCGGGCTGACTCTGGCTCGGGTGGCATTCCGCAAACACACCAGCGACGACGTTGCCGTGGTGGGCCTTGAAATGAACCGCACCCAGTGCCGCTCCACCTCGGCGGACTTTCTGGTGGACCCGATTCTGGTTCGTACCGGTGAAACCGGCAGTGCAGAAACGGGCGTTGGATCCCACGGGTCCAGCGATTCCTGGAGTGCACCCGATGGTGCTTTTTTGGTGGGTGCTTATTGCATTGAGGCGGAGCTGATTCTGAAACGGCGTCTGCATTTTCCCCGGGGAGTCAACGTGGGGGATGTGATTGCGCTGCCCAACACGGCTGGTTATCTCATGCACATCCTGGAAAGTGCCTCCCACCAGATTCCGCTGGCCACCAACGTGGTGGCATCCGGGGCTGGGTTCATTCAAGACGCCATCGACACCTGGTGAGTGGCTGAGGGGCGTGACGGCGTCGTCGTCGTGCTTGGCCCAGGTCAAGGCGAGGGGTCGGTTGTCGGACCTACGGTGGGACCACGACCCGTGCCACCCACCGTTGAAAGGCCTGCGATGTCTGAGCAAACACCCGTCACCCAATCCCTTGCACACACTGGATTGGCCCCATCACACCCCGTGGTGGACGGTGACAAACAGTCCCGGACGTTGGTCAACAATCCGGCCATGCGGGTGGTTCAGTTCACCTTTGATGCCGGTGCGGGCCTGTCCGAACACGACGCACCGGGGGCTGTGGCCGTGGTGCTCAATTCGGGCGAACTGGACTTCACGGTGGATGGCACGGTGCATCGAATGACCGGGGGAGACGTTCTTTACCTTGCACCCGGTGTGCCGCATGCGGTCACGGCCGTGGAGGCGTCCCGTATGACCTTGGTGATCACAGACATCGGCTGAGCCGTGCCATGTGTGGACACAATTCATGGCTGAGTGCTTCCAAGTGGGAATCTTGCCCCATGCGTGAGATCACCAAGGACACCCAGCTGTGCATTTCGTTGTCGGCCCGGCCCACCAACATTGGGACCAGGTTCCACAATCACCTCTATGAGGTCCTGGACCTGGACTTCATCTACAAGGCGTTCACCACGGACGACATCACTCAGGCCATTGCGGGTGTCCGGGGACTGGGGATCCGCGGTTGCGCCGTTTCCATGCCGTGGAAAGAGGACGTCATAGCCATGGTGGATGAGATGGCGGACTCTGCTGTGGCGATTCAGTCGGTCAACACCATCGTGAACAACGCGGGGCATCTGACGGCGTACAACACGGACTACCAGGCCATCTACGACCTTCTGGATTCGCACAACGTGAGACCTGGATCCTTTGCGGTGCTGGGCTCCGGTGGCATGGCCAAAGCAGCGGTGGCAGCCTTGACCAACGCCGGTTTCGGACCGGGCACGGTGGTGGCCCGCAACGAAACTTCCGGACGGGCCCTGGCTGAGCAGTACGGACACACCTGGAGGCCTACAGCCGACGGGTTGGAGACCTCTCTGGTTTTGAATGCCACTCCTGTGGGCATGGCTGGCGGGCCTGCACAGGATGAGCTCGCAGTGCACGAATCGGTGATCGCACAGGCCAACGTGATCTTTGACGTGGTGGCTTTCCCCTCGGAAACACCTTTGGTCTTGGCTGCACGTGCACTGGGCAAGCCGGTGATCACAGGTGCTGAGGTCATCGCCCTGCAGGCAGCAGAACAGTTTGTGCTCTACACCGGCGTGCGCCCCACCCACGATCAAGTGGCAGAGGCCTCGCGGATTTCCAGGGCCTGATGCCCTGGCGGTGACTCTGAGGCAGTGACTCTGAGGCAGGGACCTGGCAGC
>NZ_JROX01000130.1:0-11786 GCF_000800955.1 Kocuria sp. ZOR0020 | reverse complement strand
CACCCCGCAGCCAAGCTCATACCGGCGCGCCTCTCACCCCCACCGCAACTCGGAAGAGCCGCAAATGCGGGCACGGCATGGCTTGTGGATCTGATCGCCGAGGCCTGCATGGCGGCCCCGCCCACCCGGCACGACGGCCGCAACGGTTAGGCGGCGGCGGCCAGTTCGTCGTCCACATGGCGCCCCCGAGCCACTTTGCGGCCGAAGAGGGCCATGGGGACCGACGACGCCAGCATCAGAACCAATGGGATGGTCCAGCTACCGGTCCATCCGTGAATCAGGCCGATCAACAGCGGTCCGAAACCAGCCATCAGGTAGCCCACCGGCTGGATGAAACCGGAGACCCGAGCCGTGACCCGAGGGTCACGTGAACGCTCCGTGATCAAGGCCAGAGCAGTGGGGAAGGCCAAGGAACCCAACCCCAGGAGGATGGCCCAGACATAGGGAACAGTGGTGGGCAGGAACAGCAGACCGTTGTAACCGGCCACCATGCACATTCCCATCCCCGTGATCCAGAAGGACAAGCGCGGCGAGTTGGAGACCAACCAGGACATGGCAAAGCCACCCGGCACACCCAGGACGGCAATCACGCCCACCAGCGCTGAGGCGTAGCCCAGACTCAGTCCTGCATCACGGTAAATCTGGGACATCCATCCGAACTGGACGTAGGCATTGGTGGACTGCAGACCAAAGAAGAATGCCAGCGCCACAGCTGTTGGAGACTTCCAGATGCTGACATGGGCGCTGGGATGTTCCACCTGGGCAACCACTTCCAGCTCAGCCGAGGTGAGGGGAGGCTCCTCTGCTACGGGCCGTTGAACGGTTCTGGGCCGGCGACCGGGCTTGGACAGCATGCCCCTGGAACGTGCCAGGAGCACGCCCCACAGTGCGGCGGCACCCACGGAGAGCCAACCCCAAAAAGCCAACGCGGGCTGCCAACCGCCTGCGGCTGCCAGGAGCAGACCCGCAATCAGCAGTGGAGCCGCACCACCCACGGCCAGGCCCGTTGAGTAGACCCCAGCCAGGAACGCCGGCCGGTCCCGGACGAAGGTCCGGATGACTGCGGGCACCAGCACATTGCCAATGGCCATGCCGGACAGGGCCAGCGCACTCAACAGAATGAAGACCACACCCGAGCCCAGGTAGGGCCGCATCAACAGGCACACTGCGGCCAAGGCCAGTCCCACACCGATGGACCACCCGATGCCGAGTTTGCGTGACAGCGGAACGGCCATCAAACCGGCTGCTGCAAACATGAATCCCGGCAGCGCCGTGAGCACCCCAGCCGATGCGCTGGAGAGCCCCAAGCCCTGGGTGATCTCTGCCAAGACTGGCCCAACGGAGGTGGCCCCGGGCCGCAAGGTGATGGCGGCGGCCAGGATGGCCACTGCCACCAGAGCCAGGGAAGGGCCACGTTTGTTGGTCATCAGATGATCGTATCCGTGCCGCCGAGCATCAGGCGCGGCCGCGCCCCTTGAAGATCTGACCGGCCGTGACGCCCTCTTCCACTTTCTCCAGGGAAATCCCCCGGGTTTCCGGGAGGAACTTCCAAAAGACCACGACCGCCACCACGTTGATCACCGCAAAGCCGAAGAACGTGGGCGTCAGACCCAGGCCACGGACCAGAGGCAGGAACAACAACGCCAACGTGCCGTTCATGATCCACATGCAGAACACGGACACACCCATGCCCACGGCACGCATGTGCAGGGGGAAGATTTCACTGAGCAACACCCAGGTGGCCACGTTCAAGAACGTCTGCATGGAGCCCACAAATCCCACAATCAGCACCAGGAGCACGTAGGGACGGGCTGCGGCGTCGTCGGGGATCAGGAGGGAGGCACCACCGATCAGGACGTGAAACGTGGCGGTGAGGGTGTAACCGGTGATCATGGTGGTGCGCCGGTTGATCTTCTCCATCATCCACAGCGCAATGAAGGCGCCGATCACGGCAATCACGCCGGGGGCGATGTTGGCCACCAGAGCGGCGCTACGGTCGAAACCGGCTTCACCCAGCACGATCGTGCCGTAGTACATGATCGAGTTGATGCCGGTGAGCTGCTGGAAGACCGCAATGGCAATGCCCACCAGCAGGATGCGCAGCAGGTACTTGTTCTGCAGAACACTGCGCAATCCAGTGACGCGCTCGGCATGCTCCTGGTTGATCAGCGCCTGGATCTCTGCCACTTCGGCTTCAGCACGCTCACGGGAACGAATGGTTTGCAGCACCGCCAAGGCCTGCTCCTGTCGGCCCTTGACCATGAGCCAGCGCGGAGATTCCGGCATCCGAAGCATCCCGACAAACAAGAACACCGCAGGGATTGCGGCCATGACCAGCATGATGCGCCAGACGCCGTCCAGATGCCCCAGCACGTTGCCCAAGACTGCATTGATCACAAAGGCCACCAGCTGACCGACCACGATCATCAGCTCGTTGCGCCCGGACAGCGATCCCCGGATCTCGTACGGAGCCAATTCCGCCAGGAAAACCGGGACCACCGCTGAGGCGCCACCCACTGCAAGGCCCAACATGGCGCGGCCAACCAGCAGAACGATCAGATTGGGTGCAGCAAAACACAGGATGGCACCCACAAAGAACATGACGGCCAGCAACAGGATGGTGCTGCGTCTGCCCCAGGCGTCAGAGAGTCGCCCTATGCTCAACGCACCCACGGCCGCCCCGAACAGCAGGGTTGAGGTCACCACACCCTGCGCGGTGGTTTCCAGGCCGAGTTCCGCTGCCATGGGCTCCAGGGCACCATTGATCACGCCTGTGTCGTAGCCGAACAGCAACCCACCCAGGGTGGCCACCATGGCCACCACGCCCAGTCGGCGGCTGTGTGGCCCTTGGGTCAGTGGGGGTAAGGGGACCTTGCTGGCCTCGGGGGCAGTACCGCTCACAATGACTCCTTCGTCTACGGCAAGCGGACACCGGATCCGCGAATCCGATAGTAGTCATGCCGCAGCCGCACGGAAGGCACTCACCGGTGAATGGCTGGATGCCGCGATTGCGTGCTTTGCAGCGCCCCCTTCATAGACATGGTGAGCCCCCACGTCACAACGTGGGGGCTCACCATGTGGTTCTGAGTTACTGGCCTGCGAATGCTTCCTCAATCGGCTGGTCGCCGTCGGTGTACTGGACCATGCGGCCCACGGAGGCGTCGTTGTTCACTGCGGCCACGATGGTGCGGGCCACGTTGGCGCGTGAGGTGGAAGCCTCCTCCACGTCTTCACCGTCGTTCACCACGCGAATGGTTCCGGTGGGTTCCTCCAGGGTCAGGTTGCCCGGGCCCAAGATGGTCCAGCGCAGGGAGGACTTGCGCAGGTGTTCGTCCGCCTCGGCCTTGGACTGTGCGTAGGCGTAGAAGGAATCATCCTCCGGCACACCGTGATCGAACCCGGCGCCCAGGTAGGAGACCATCACATAACGGCCCACTCCGGCGTTCTCGGCGGCATCGACCGTGCGGACTGCGGCGTCGCGGTCTACGGCCCAGGTGCGTTCGGGGTCTCCGCCACCGGCGCCTGCGGTCCAGACGACGACGTCGATGCCCTCGAAGGCGCGCTCCAACTCATCCGTGGAGGCGTGCTGAACGTCCAGAACCACCGCTTCCGCGCCGGTCTGCTCCACTTCAGCTGCATGCTCCGGGTTGCGGATCCAGGAGCTGACTTCTTCTCCAGCCTCCACCAGCAGCGGGGCTGCCAGCAGGGCCACCTTGCCGTGTCCACCGATCAGAACAACGTTTGTCATGGTTCTTCCTTCCGCGTTGTCTCAAGCCTCGTGGCCGCCCCTTGAAGGCGACCCCAACGCAACGTCATGTGGAACACGCTGACATCCGGGCGGGGAGCTCGGCCAGGGGTGTTCACCCAGAGCCGCATGTGAGACACATGTCCTCACTTCTGGGCCCGGGGACCCGCAAAACAATCGCAGGGTTTATTCTTTAGCATCGAAATCACATTCGTCCCTGTGGAGCTCCATGCGTCCCCCCAAGCCGTACTCCTGTTCCCACTCGGTGGACATCCCCTTGTCCGTCGAGGCAACAGGTCATTTCATGGAGGATGCGCAGGAGTTCTTGGGGTTTTGGGCCTCCCCGGGCGGCCGGACGTCGTCGTCCACTGAGGTGATCGCCCCGGGAACCGTCCTGGAATACCCCCTCGCCTTGGGTCCGTTCACGCCGTCGTGGATTGCGGTGGTCTCCCAGTTCAAGCGCAACGAGAAGATCGTGCTGCGCTCCACCCGGGGTCCCGTGGACGCTCGCACCACGATTGCCTGGGAGCCCGTCCCGGGAAATCCCACACAAACCCGCATCACGCTGAGTGTGGCCGGTCGCCCTGCGCGGCGATGGAGTCGGTTCCCCGGCTTGTTGAACACCGTCACGGAGCGTTACCTGGTGGCCACGGGCAGCAGGTTGGTTCAGCGCATCGAGGGTCGCCAGTAGTCAGGCGGAACTCAAGGCCTGGCGGTACACTCAGCGCCGTGAGCGAAAACACGCGCAGTTATGCACAGCTGGAAGCCATCCGCACCGGTTACGTCTTTGACGGCCCCACCCTGAATCTGGGCGCTGCCGTGGCGGACGGGGAGCCCGTGGCTGATGTTCAGGTCGGCCTGCCGTTGGCCACCATGAACCGTCACGGCCTGATTGCCGGAGCCACCGGCACGGGGAAGACCAAAACTTTGCAGATGATGGCGGAGCAACTCTCTGAGGCCGGTGTGCCGGTGTTCCTGGCAGACATGAAGGGGGATCTGTCCGGGATCGCCGTGGAGGGCCAGAGCAACCCCAAGCTGGAGGAGCGCACGCAGGCCATTGAGCAGGATTGGCAGCCCAAGTCCGCCCCCATGGATTTCCTGACCCTGGGCGGGCAGGGCAAGGGTGCGCCCATCCGCACCACGGTCACCGATTTCGGCCCGGTACTTTTTGCCAAGGTCCTGGGGCTGAACCAGACCCAGGAATCGGCGTTGGGTTTGATCTTCCACTACGCGGACCAAGCCGGCCTGGCCCTGTTGGATCTCAAGGATCTGCGGGAAGTGATCAAGTTCCTGACCTCGGACCAGGGCAAGGACGAACTCAAGAACATTGGCGGTGTCTCCCCGCAGACCGCGGGCGTGATCCTGCGCGAACTGACCACTTTTGCCAACAACGGCGCTGACGTGTTCTTTGGCGAACCTGAGTTCGACACCGCTGATCTGCTGCGGATTCACGACGACGGCCGCGGGGTCATCTCCAATCTCCAGCTGCCCGGCGTGGCCTCCCGCCCTGAGTTGTTCTCCACGTTCTTGATGTGGCTGCTGGCTGACTTGTTCCAGGACCTCCCTGAGGTGGGGGATGTGGACAAGCCCAAGCTGGTGTTCTTCTTTGACGAGGCCCACTTGCTGTTCAAGGGCGCCACCAAGGAGTTCCTGTCCTCGATCGAGCAGACCGTCCGGTTGATCCGCTCCAAGGGTGTGGGCGTCTTTTTCATCACACAGACCCCCAAGGACGTGCCTGCAGAGGTGCTGGGGCAGTTGGGCAACCGCGTCCAGCACGCGTTGCGTGCCTTCACCCCTGATGACGCCAAGGCCTTGAAGGCCACCGCCCGGACGTACCCGTCCTCCGAGTACGACCTTGAGCAGTTGCTGACCCAGCTGGGCACCGGTGAGGCCGTGGTCACCGTGCTGTCCGAGACCGGCGCGCCCACCCCCGTTGCCTGGACCCGGATGCGGGCCCCGCAGTCCCTCATGGACGTGGCACCGGATTCCACGTTCGACACCGTGATTGCGGCTTCCCCTCTGACGCCCAAGTACGCGGAGGCGATTGACCGCGAGTCGGCCTACGAGATTCTCAAGGCCCGCCTGGAGAAGGCCGATCAGCAGACTGCACAGGCTCAGGCACCGGAATCAGCACCTGAGCAGCCCCGGGAACGCAGGAACACTGAGTCCTCCCGGGAGGCCGAGCCTCGCAAGTCCGGCGGGTTCTTGGACAACCCCGCCGTGCGTTCCATGATGCGTTCAGCCGGAACGGCGCTTGGCCGGGAGATCACTCGGTCGATTTTTGGGACGGCGCGTCGTCGTCGTTGAAGAGCTGAGGTCACCTGACACAGTTGTGGGGCCCGCACCGATCCGGTGCGGGCCCCACAACTGTGTCAGGAGCTGACCTGGCCGTCCGTGACGGAAAACGTGTAGCGGACGCTTTGCAGGATGACTTCTGGCGCACCTTCGCGTGCGGCACGGATCTCCAGCGTGTAGTCACCATCAGCACCCAGCTCCACCGTGGTGCGGTTGGGATCGGAGCCCTCAGAAGATTGGCCGTTCGACCCCTCCAGACGCCAGGAAATTTCCTGGGCCGCTTCCTGGGCGGAGGGGGAGGCATTGATCATGAGTTCACCGGCCGTGGCCTGCTCCAGCACCACCGGCAACGTGCGCGTGAGCGTCTCAGGCACCGCTGCGGTCATGACGCCGCCGGAGACCGTCATCTCCACCACGCCTATTCCGGAGACCCAGCCGTTGCCGTTCACATCCAACAGGGCCACTGTGTAGGTGCCGTCGTCCAATGCGGGGTGGGTGGCAACACCGGAGTCCAACCGCCCCGTGGCCACCGGGGTGGCATCCGCACTGTCCACGATCACCACGTGCCGGCCGGGGCCCAGATCATCCACCAGGGATTCGGCGCTCTCCCGAGTCTGGGCGCTTTCCTGGTCATCCACTTCCGCAAGATACGCAGATGCGGAATCATCAGCTTCAGGTGAGGGCGTGCCGAGCTGTGAGGCTCCCACACCACCGGCGGCCATGGTCAGATCGTGTCCGGATGTCTGGGCCACTTGGATCTGCAGGCTGGCGGGAGCGGTCGAGTTCATGCGTCCGGTGACGTCCGTGGACTCCTCACCGGTACGGCACCCAGCCAGGACCAGCAGTGATGCTGCTGCCACCACAGCTGCCGTGCGGCGCATGTACACAGTGGCTTTCACCGGGCGCTCCTCTTCCTGCATGACAGGTCAACACTTCCAGGGACCGGGAACATCCTACGGTCGGGCGCCTGAGGTTGGGTTCTCCCCGCGCACAAACTCCACGAACGACGGCGAGGCGTCCAGACGAACCCGCAGTTCATGTTCAGTGCCCGGGTAGAGAAGGACATCCACGGAAGCCACGTCCTGCGCCAGGAGAACGGCGAACATGTCCCGCACTGCGTTGGAGCCAAGGGGATCGCTGCACCACTCCCACAGGGCGGAGGAGAGCCTGGCCGGCTGCTGACCCGGGACGGAGAGCTCAACCCTGGACTGCACACCTTCTGGCCCTGAGACCGGGCGGATCATCAGTCCCTCCGTGTTTGAGCTCATGGCCATGGACATCCCTCGCAGCAGCGCCATCAGCTCGGAGGAGGCGGCCCGCAAGACGGCATCCACCGCTGCATCCCAGCTTTCCTTGGTGGTCAACCACCGTTTGAACCGCCGGCGCCGGTCAAAGATGTCGAACCACAAGGCGTAGTCCCCCGTGGTGATGGCCATGTACCCCACCGCCAGGTCATTGCCACCGGCGTCCTGGGAAGACTCCATGGTTGCCATGGCAGAAACCAGGCAGTGCTGAAAGACCTCACGTACACCGTGTAGAGAACGCTGAAGGGGGCCGTCTGCCATGGCCACAAGATCTCCGTGCGCATCACGGAACTGGATGCGGGCACGCCAAGCACTGACGCTGCCCACGTCTGGAAACTTCACCGGTTGCCCTGCCGATGAGTTCATGCAGGATCACCCCCTGATCCCCACTACCCCGATGCTCACCTGATGCGGGAATCAGGTGAGCTGATTCTCTCCTTGAAGCCGGACAATACCTGCAAACGCATGGAAACACACTTCACTTATTGAAATGGATGCCTCAACGCATAGAGAGAGCCGCCTACCACTCAGGGGTCAAGTGGCAAGCGGCTCTCTTCTGTCCCCCTCCTGCAGCAAGGCTCTTGATGACGACGCACCACCACCGTCATCGTTGCCACAGGAAGCTCAGCAGATCCGAACCCTCCAGTCGGAGCTGCCGTCCTCTTCTCGAGGTGATTACCACTTAACCGCCCCCGCCTGACATGAGCCTGAAATGGGCTTGGTATTTACCCCCAGAGCGCCTCAACGTTTCCTGAACGTGCCGCATCACCGGAAAATTGGGTGTTTTTCAGTGCACTTGCATGGACCAGGTGGCAACTTCCCGCACCTGAACCCCAAATTGTGACTCGGAAGCGACCGCAGGGCCTTCCCTCGTGTACCGTCATGGGGAGTTGTTGTAAATGAGCTCGCAGTCGCGGGCGCCCCGCCGTTCGCGGCCGACTGTCCACCGGGACCAAGTCGTGAGGAGCACAACGACGGCAATCGGTCGCCGAAGGTCGGCGCCCGTTACCGTTCCGGAAGGATCGACCAGCAATAATGCAGACCGGCACTGTCAAGTGGTTCAACGCTGACAAGGGCTTCGGCTTCATCAGCCCCGATGACTCTCAGCAGGACGTTTTCGCGCACTTCTCCGCCATCAACGGCAATGGCTACCGTTCTCTGGAAGAGAACCAGCGCGTTGAGTTCGAGGTTCAGGAAGGCCCCAAGGGTCTCCAGGCCGCGAACATCACCGTCATTGACTGACTGAAGTTCCAGACTTCCCGATCTGGCCCGGCACCTCACCCAGGTGCCGGGCCAGATTGCTGTCAGCTGAACACCGTGGCGTGCCATCAGGTGACTGATGGCCGTATCTTGGAGAACGTGGCAGCCACCACCGTGGCGGCCCTGACAGACTTCCCTTGACCTGAAACCGAGCGATGCCCCCGCGGGCACAGGAGGCGACGATGCCGCACAACCCGATCCCCGGACATGACCAGCACGAGCAGGCCAACCCGAACAGCGGGCTGCAGAACACCGTCCACAAGGGACATGAGCCCGGCTCCAACCCGGATTCCCCGGGTGTGAACGCCGTGGACAACGCCGGGCAGGATCGCCACGTGAGCCACAACGAGGGCCACGCCAAGGACCGCGGAGCCAGCTACGCAGGGGCCGCTGAAGTTTCGCAGACCTCCCGCGACGCCGACGGTGGGGCTCCCGTCAAGGGCAACTCCTGGGTCCGCCCGGAGGGCTCCAAGCCGCCCCAGTACGGTCAGGAGGCCAACGCCTGGTACGCGGACGACCGAGTCGGCCTGGTGGTGGCAGGCGCCGTTGTGGCACTTGTCCTTCTGGCAGCGTGGGCAGCGCACCGCAACGACTGAACTTCGCACCGCCACTACTGGCTGAGCTCCGCCCGTAACCACTGAGCTCCGCCTGCAACGACTGGCTGAGCTCCACGCCTCTCACGACGACGGCCGGTGGAAACCTTGACTCCAAGGTTTCCACCGGCCGTCGTCGTTGATTGAGAACGCTCAGAGCAGTGGGCGCAAGGGCGCCAGGGCTGTCTCCCCCACCCAGGCCAGCGGGTGGCGGGCCTGCCACTCGTCCAGGGTCAAGCGGTGGGAGTTGGAGCTGTCCACCTCAAAGACCCGTTCCATGACGGCTGCGAGGTCGTTGTCGATGATCTCCAGGTTGACCTCGTAGTTGAAGGACAGGGAGAGGCGGTCGATGTTGGCGGTGCCCACCGTGGACCACACACCGTCAATGGTGGCGGTCTTGGCGTGGATCATGGCGCCCTTGTAGAGCAACAGAGTCACACCGGCCTTGAGCATAGTCACGTAGAACCCGCGTGAGCCCCAGTCCGCCAGTACGTGGTTGGAGTCCATGGGAACCATGATGCGGACATCCACACCACGCCCCTGCGCGCGAATCAAGGCATCCAGAATCTGGTGATCCGGGATGAAGTACGGGGTGGAGATGTAGATGTGGTCCTTGGCGCGGTCAATGGCCTGCAAGTACATGCCGCGGATGGGGTACACCCGGCGCATGGGCAGATTGGACCAGCAGCGCACACGGGAATCCCACTCCGGGGGATCCATGCGCGGAATCTGGTCCTCCCTGGCAGCCACGGTGTTCCACACGGTCACAAAGGACTGACGCAGCACCCAGGAATCCGGGCCGGTGACTTTCAGGTGGGTGTCCCGCCATTCGGTGGCGTACGTGGAACCCAGGTTGTACCCGCCGATGTAGGCCACGTTGTCATCCACGATCAACAACTTGCGGTGGGTCAGACCGGAAGCATGCAGCGGGGTGATGAACAACCGCGGGCGGAAGACGGGGAACCGGTAGACGTGGACGTCACGGTGGAATCGGTAGAACTTGTTGGGCACCACCAGGTTGCCGAAGCCGTCATAAACCACACGGACATCCACGCCGCGTTCGGAGGCGCGGTTGATGGCGTCCAGGAACTTCTGCCCGTATTCGTCGTCCTTCCAGATGAAGGACTCCAGGAAGACGTTGTGGGTGGCGTTGTTGATCTGCGTGAGCATGTCGTCGTACAGATCCGCACCAAAGGTGAAGACGTCAACGTCAGAGTTGGCAACGTCCGTGCCGTAATGCCCCGGCTTGGGGAACCCGGAGCGGGTCTTGCGCTGCTTCTTGGTCAGGGCGTCGTAGCCCACCAGGCCACCGATGGTGGCTGCTTGAGCGCCCACCAGGCCCACTGCGGTGCGCACAACGGCTTTGCGAATGAACTGGCGCAGGGGTGAAGTTGCCGATGCCGACATGAGCTCAGCCTAGTGCAACGGCGGGCAGGGATAGGGGGCAGCCGCGGGCTTCTCCCAGGTCTTGGCGGCCACCACGATCCAGGCGATGTTCACTCCAATGAACAGCAGTTCCACGCCCACGTTCAGAATCCAGAGCGGGCCCGGGAGACCAATCAGGTACACCAGGTTGAGGATCGCCCCCAGGGTGCCCAAGGACGCAAACACATAACCCACCACGCGGCCCCAGTTGTGGCCCAGCATCATGGGGATCAGGACCACCATGTAGAGGGCACCGATGATGCACACACTGAATGCCACACCCATCACACTGGAGCCGATCATGGCTCCGGTGTTTGCCGAGCTGAACTGCTGACTCCTGATCACCAGTTCCAAGACGCCCACCACCTGCTCGCCCACGTACAGCGCCGCAGAGATCAACAGCAGCAAGTACACCGGTTTGCGCACCAGGTCTGCTTTGTTGATGCGCCGGGCAGGCTGTGGCCCGGCATAAGGGTTGTACCACTGTCAGTACTGCTACTGACCGGGATAGGAACCCGGATGAGGCGGATACGGTCCGGGCGGTTGGCCGTACGGGGGCCCGGTTGTGGCCCCGGGGAACCTTGAGGGGGAACAGACGGTTGCTGGTGGTTGTGCCCATCCGGTGCGTTGGTCATGTTCGAGCCTCTTTCGACTCCGTCAGCGGCCGCGAATGGCCGCAACAATCCACACCACGTTGACGGCCACAAAGGCCACGATGGCCAGCGCAACCACGATTCCGTACAGGCCGTAGAAGAATGCGTCAAAGAACCCCACCAATGAGAAAGCTGATCCGAGGCAGGCCAACACGATCCCGGTCACGCGGGCCCAGTTCTTGCCCTTACGCGGGTAGGAGTAGATCAATGCATAGACCGCCAGCACCGCCAGGGGGCCCACGATGCTCCATAGACCCACACCAGGGTTGATCTCCACAGTGGTGGACCCGTCCCCGAATACTCTGTCCGCGGCCGACATCAGATTGTCGTGATAGGTCTGTGTGGACCTCCCGATCAGGTGCAGGACATCGACAAGCAGGTAAGCACCCGCGGAAACCAGAAGCAGTTTATTGAGGCGTGTTCCGTCAAAAGTTGTGCTGCACCCAGTGACGTACGGGGGACGTTCTAAGCCTCGATCCACCGATCAGCGTCGCGGAGGGATCGGCGTTTT